>JBAUUA010000187.1:0-4145 GCA_049582465.1 Bradyrhizobium sp.
TTCAATTAGTGACCAGAAATGATCTTGATTGGCGCACCGAGCAACGTAACCGGCATTGACACAATATTTTCGAGACCGCCGTTCTCTAGCTGATCTCCCTGCGATTGAGACTTTGCACCGACGTCCTTGGCAAGGACAGCCATCAACTGCGGGGCCACATCGGAGAGCTGTGCAAACTTGCTGTGATTGGATGAATCAGTCGTCTTCACATCCGACAGATCGATGACTGTCGCTCCCAGCGCGGCCAGTTCGGCTACGTTTTCATCGTCGCCCAATCGACCCTTTCCACCCGCGATCATTTTGGAAACGCGAAGGGCCTGATCATCCTTGGAAACCACGACATAGAAAGATTTTTTCGGCCTTCTAAATCGACGCATTTGCGATATGAAGACATCCAGATCAATATCGGCATCCGCAAGAAGGAGAACGGACATTGCTCGAGGAAGTCGGCATGTCGCAAACGTGCCAATTGCGGACCTCACAACGCAACAGACGCAACTGCTTCTGCACGCTCAACGAACGATGGGCTGCTTCAGATAAGATTTGACTCAGCAATCAGATTTGCCGGTTCATGCCTTGACTGAACCCGCGGTGAGGCCGGCGACATAGTGCTCGACGAAGAACGAGTAGATGATCGCCACCGGGATCGACCCGAGCAGCGCCCCGGCCATTAGCTGGCCCCAATAGAACACGTCGCCGCGGATCAGTTCGGAGATGACGCCGACCGGCACGGTGCGCACCGAGCTCTTGGTCAGGAAGATCAAGGCATAGAGAAACTCGTTCTGCGACAGCGTAAAGGCGAAGATACCGGCGGATATGAACCCCGGCGTGCACAGCGGCAGGAAGATCGTCCACATTGTCTGGAGCCGGCTGGCGCCGTCGATCCGCGCCGCCTCCTCGAGCTCCTTCGGAACAGTCTTGAAATAACCGAGCAGCAACCAAGCGCAGAACGGCACCAGCATCGTCGGGTAGGTCAGTATCACCGAGGTGAGCGTATTGCCGAGGTGGAGGTGGTTGATCACGTCCGCAAGCGGTATGAACAGCAGCGGCTGCGGCACGAGGTAGATCGCCGCAATCGTCATTGCAATCAGCGACGATCCGGCAAAGCGCATGCGCGCCAGCGGATAGGCGAGCATGGTGCCGAGGATCAGCGAGATTGCGGTTGCCACCACCGCCACCAGCATCGTGTTCCACGTCCACAACAGGAAGCTCGACTTGGTCAGAAGGTCGACATAGTGCTTGAGCGTCGGCGCATGCACGATCAGCGGCATTACATTCTTGTTGTAGAGCTCGGCGTTGGGTTTGATCGACGTGATCGCCATCCAGTAGAACGGAAACAACGCCAGCACGAGAAAGAAGCCGACCGGCAGCCATACCAGCAACGCCTGACGGATGCGTCCTTCGCCGCTGACCATCATTCCCTCCGCAAGTAGATGGTCAGCGCCACGATCAGCAGCGCCAGCGCCGGCAGCATCGCCAGCGCGATCGAGGCTCCGAGCCCGAGTTGGCCCGCGCCCATCGCGATATCGAACGCGTAGGTCGCAAACAGCTGCGTGGCGTTGGCCGGCCCGCCATGGGTCAGAACGTAGATGAGCTGGAAGTCGGCGAAGGTGAAGATGACCGAGAACAGGGTGACGATCAGGATGATCGGCCGCAGCAGCGGCAAGGTGATGAAGCGAAACCGCTCCCATCCGCCGGCGCCGTCGATGGAGGCTGCTTCATACAGCTCGGAAGGCACCGTCTGCAGGCCGGCGAGCAGGGTGATTCCATAGAACGGCAGCCCGCGCCAGGTGTTGATGATGATGATCGAGACCATCGCAAGCGTCGGATCGCCGAGCCACGATGGGCCGGGCTTCGGCCAGCCCAGCGCCACCATGAGCCGGTTCACGACGCTGAAAGCCGGGTCGAGCATCCACAGCCAGGCGACGGTGCTGAGCACGGTTGGAACGATAAACGGCAGCAGCAGCAGCGCCCGCACCAGGTTCTTCATGCGGAAGTGCTGGTTCATGGCCAGCGCCAGGCCGAGCCCGCCGATCATCTTCAAGAGCGTCGCGACGCCGGTATAGATGAAGGTGTTGATCGCCACCCGCCAGAACACCGGATCGTGTGCGTCGGTGATGAAATTCTTCAGCCCGACGAAGGTGCCGGTGTGCGCGACCGGCCGGTCTTGCAGGCTGAGCAGGATGCCGTAGCAGAACGGATAGCCGACGAGCGCCGCCAGGAAGGCGAGCGGCAGCGCCATCATCAGCCAGCTGAAGGCGCTTTCGCGGTCGAGCACCACCGCGAGCGACGCACGCTTGCGCGCCGCACGGGCAGGTACGAGTAGACGCTCGGATGCTATCGTCATGTGTCAGGCCGAGCGATAGATGTCCTTCAATTGGCCCGCGGCGTCCTTGATGACGTCCTTGGTCGACGCGCCGGCGCAGGCCTTGGCGAACATGTCGATGACGACATATTTGGCGACTACTTCGGCCAGTTGCCGGCTCGCCGGGGCGGGCCACCCCGGCAGATGGGCGTTTGCGAGAGCATCGCGGAACGGCAGGTTGCGCGGCTCGACGTTCCACATCGGCGCATTTTCATAGCCGTGCACCAGGGGCTGGTAATAGGAATCCGCGACCGCGTACCAGCCGCCCAACTGCTTCGGCTGCATCAGCCAGCGCATGAAGGCCTGGGCCTCCTGCCGGACCGGCGAGAAATCGAAGATCGAATGGCTGATTGAGTTGAGCAGGTGGAAGCGCCCCTTCGGCCCCGCCGGGTTCATCGCCTGGTCGGTGACCTTGCCGATTTCGGGAAACTCGCGCTTGGCGAACCACAGGATGCTTTCGGCATTGTTGGTGCAGGAGATCTGCTCCGCCATCCATGCCTTGTTGTTGCTGACGTCGGTCCAGCCGAGGACGTCGTCGAGCATGGTGTCCTTGAAGAACTTGCGGCAGAAATCGACGGCGCGCGCGGTCTCGTCGGAATCGATGACCACGGTCTTGCCGTCGGCTGCCACCTCGGAGCCGCCATACGACCACAGCAAGGGATAGAGCCAGCCGTGGTTATCGCCGAAGCCGTGGCCGAGCTCGAAGCCGAAAGGATGGTCTTTGGCCTTCAGCTTCTTGCCGACTTCGTAGAGCTCTTCCCAGGTCTCCGGGAACTTCTTGACGCCGACCTCGGCGAACCAGTCGGTACGCCAGTTCATCAATTGACCGATATTGGCGAAGGGGATCGCCTTCCATTTGCCCTCGACGACAACGGCCTCCTTGCCGGCGTCGTACCAGCCGCCTTGCGCCTTGCCGACCTCGTCGGCGATGTCGCCGACGTCGAGATATTTGTTGCTGAACTGGATCACCTGCAGCAGGCCGTTCATCGTGATGTCGGCGCCCGAGCCGGTCTCGGCAATCGTGCTGATCCGCGTCGGCAGGCTGCCGACACTGGTCACTTCGTAGACGACCTTGATGCCAGTCTCTTTCTCGTAGGCCGGGGCGAGCGTGTTCGCGACATATTCGTCGAACGGCTTGATGAACGAGCTTTCGTGCAGGATGGTGATGGTCTTCTCTGCAGCGCCCGCCGGCAGGGGCCGACTCAACGCCGCCGCGGTGCCCGCGGCCGCGATCTTGAGAAAGCCCCGCCGGTTCGTCAGGTGATTGGTTGCCGACCCTGTCATGCTGCTCCTCCCTGAGTTGATGTCCGGGGCTGATTGCCCGCTTCTTTTGGTTGGGGGCAACACTACAGAAAGATCGGATTTGGTACAGTTGGGAATCGCGGTCGGGCTGCGCGTCCTTAGTATCAGATTGTCTTGAACTGGCTGAGCAGCTCGATGCTCGAGGCACGACACTCGCAAGAAAGGACAATATTGTTGACTGAAGTGAGATTGTGCAAGCGTTGAACCCGAGGTCGCCTATGGGTCAGAGAACGAACCCGCTACCGCGGGAGGGCGCTTGCTGGTCGGTCGGGGTATTGCGTCTACCATCATAACTATCTGATCGAGCGCAGGTGACGGGCGGGCGCTCCGTCTTGAGGATTGAGGGGTTCAAGCACTCCAACCTCAAGACAGGAGCCCCCAATGAGCGAGAAGCCCATCAGCCCGCTGCGCCAACGCATGCTCGAAGACATGAACATGCGCAGGTTCGTACCCGATACGCAACGCGAGTATATCCGTG
>JBAUUA010000188.1:0-4693 GCA_049582465.1 Bradyrhizobium sp.
GGAAACACGTGCGCAATTCTCTGAAAAAGCCCACAAAGCGGGCAGATTTCTGGAGAACCTGCATGAAAATGTCGGCGATCGCAGCTCAGCCGACCCCAAGCGCCTTGAGCTTGCGATGCAGCGCGGAGCGCTCCATGCCGACGAACTCCGCCGTGCGCGAGATATTGCCCGAAAAGCGGCTGATCTGGGCGATCAGGTAGTCGCGCTCGAACACTTCCCGCGCCTCGCGCAGCGGCAACCCCATAATATGCTCGCCATTGTTGCTGGTCGGCATCGCCGGCACCATGGAGCCGACGTCCTGCGGCAGCATATCGGCGGTGATGATCACCTCCGGACCGCCGCCGGCCAGAATCATGACCCGTTCGACATTGTTGCGAAGCTGGCGGACGTTTCCCGGCCAGACGTGGGACTGCAATACCGCCATCGCATCCTGGCCGATCTGGCGTTTCGGTAACCCGGTAGCGGCAGAGATCTGATCCATGAAATAGTCGATCAGCTCGGGGATGTCCTCGCGGCGCTCCGAAAGCGGCGGGACCCGAATCGGCACCACCGACAGCCGGTGATAGAGGTCCTCGCGGAACCGCCCTTCGGCGATCTCCTCTTCCAGGTTGCGCGCAGTCGAGGAGACGATACGCACATCGACATTGACCTTGGCAGTGCCGCCTGAGCGCTGGAAGGTCTGATCGACCAGCACGCGCAGGATCTTGTTCTGGGTTTCGCGCGGCATGTCGCCGATTTCGTCGATGAACAGGGTGCCGCCATGGGCTTCTTCCAGCGCGCCGGCCTTGCGCTGTTGCTCGCCATTGGACTGTTCGATGCCGAACAGTTCGACCTCCATGCGCTCCGGCGTGATCGCCGCGGCGTTGATGACGACGAAGGGTCCTTCGGCGCGGGTTGACAGATTATGCAGCGTTCGCGCCGCGAGTTCCTTGCCCGAACCCGAAGGACCGACGATCAGGATGCGGCTGTTGGCCTTGGCGGCCCGCTCGATGGTCTGGCGCAGCTGGTTCATGCAGGCTGACCGCCCGGTCAGGACGCTCGCCGCCGGTGCGAGTTGCTTGAGTTCCTTCACCTCACGCTTCAGGCGCGAGGTTTCCAGCGCTCGCGTCGCCACCAGGATCAGCCGATCGGACTTGAACGGCTTCTCGATGAAGTCGTAGGCGCCGCGCTTGATGGCGGCGACCGCGGTTTCGATATTGCCATGTCCGGAAATCATCACGACCGGCAGATCCGGGTGCTCGCGCTTGATCTGCTCCAGCAACTGGAGGCCATCGAGCTTGCTGCCTTGCAACCAGATGTCGAGAAACACCAGATGCGGGCGGCGGTTGGCGATTTCCGCCAGCGCCGAATCGCTGTCGCGCGCGGTCCGGGTGGTGAATCCTTCGTCGTCGAGAATGCCCGCGACCAGATCGCGAATATCTGCTTCGTCATCGACTATCAGAATATCACTTGCCATGGGTCACGCCTGTCTTGTCAGTTGCCGGTTGCGGCTTCGGTTCTTGTTTCATTGGTGATCGCGCTTGGGGTCCCGTCTGGATTAGTCGCGTCAGGGGGGCTGGTGGTTTCGGAAGCTGGCGCTTTTGTTTCGGGCGCGGCCTCCTTGCTTTCGGCCTTCGCATGGCCCGATATCGCAAAGCGCAGCCGCATCCAGGCACCGCGCTGGCCCGGCCTGATGTCGGCAGCATCGTGGAGCTCGATCCGACCGCCGTGATCTTCCAGCACGCGGCCGACGATCGCGAGGCCGAGACCGGTGCCCTTCTCACGCGTCGTAACGTAGGGTTCGAGCAGTCGCGCGCGGCTCACCTTCGGCAGGCCGATGCCGTTGTCGACGACGTCGATCAGGATGTCATCGCCCTCGCGCGCGGCGATGACCTCGATACGCCCCTTCCCCAGCTCCTCCGGCGGAACCGCTTCGATAGCCTCCGCGGCGTTCTTGATGATGTTGGTCAGCGCCTGCGAAATCAGCCGCCGGTCGAACTGCGCCCGCAACGGGTCCTGCTTGATGTCGGCTTCGATATCGATGT
This sequence comes from Bradyrhizobium sp., assembly GCA_049582465.1. Lineage (GTDB taxonomy): Bacteria > Pseudomonadota > Alphaproteobacteria > Rhizobiales > Xanthobacteraceae > Bradyrhizobium. The sequence continues at coordinate 2,025 of JBAUUA010000188.1, forward strand.
CGGGATGCCCGACCCGCATCAGGAATACCGCCTGGCGAACGGTATCGGCGACGTCCTCGCCTTCGATCACGGGCTTAGGCATCCGCGCGAAGCGCGAGAATTCATCGACCATCCGTCTGATATCGTCCACCTGGCGCACGATCGTGTCGGTGCATTGCTCGAAAACGGCCTTGTCCTCGGTGATGACCTTGCCGAATTTGCGGCGGATGCGCTCGGCGGACAGCTGGATCGGCGTCAGCGGATTCTTGATTTCGTGCGCAATGCGGCGGGCAACGTCAGCCCATGCCGAGGTGCGCTGCGCGGAAACCAGTTCGGTGATGTCGTCGAGCGTGATGATGTAGCTGTCACGTGACTGGCTGGTCTGCTCGGCACTGACGCGAACCGACAGATTACGCTCATGGCCGTCGCGCAGAATCGTGATCTGACCCTGGACCAGCCGTTGCGTGCCCTCGCGCGCGGTCTTCATCATGTCGTCGAGTTCGGGCAATACGTCCGAGAGCGGATGACCCAGCGTCTCCGATTCGGCGTGACCGATCAGTTTTTCGGCCGAGCGGTTGAGAATGCCGACGCTGCCCGAGGCATCGACGCCGATGATGCCTGCGCTGGCCGACGACAGCACCGCCTCGATGAAGCGGCGGCGGCTGTCGATCAGGTCGCTGGCGTTGACCAGTTCGTCGCGCTGGGTGCGCAATTCCTGGGTCATCGTGTTGAAGGTCTCGCCGAGCTGGGCGAGATCGCCCTCCGACTTGTACACCGGAACCTGTACGTGAAGGTCGCCGGTGGAGACGATATTGGCGGCGCTCATCAGCCGGCGAATCGGCGTAACCAGCCAATTGGCGAAGTTCAGCCCGATCAGAACCGAAGCCATCAGGATGGTCAGTCCGATCACGGCAAACATCAGCGCGAGCGACACCTGCATGCCGAGCCGGCGCGATTCCAGCTCCGCATATTCAGCGACGCTCGCCTGCGTCTCGTTGACCTGGGCAACCACGTGCGGGTCGAGCAGACGGGCGACGTAGAGGAAGGTATCGTTGAAGGCGCGCAACCGGATCACCGCGGCGACGTAATTGCCTTCGGGGAATACCGAGATTTCGGGCTCGGTTTCCTTGACGTTTTTGAGGAATTCCGGCGGCGGAGCGGCAAAGGTCTGGCTTATCCCGGTCTGCGCCGACTCCAGGATCTTGCTGTCCTTGTCGATCAGCATTGCGCCCGGCAAGTTGCGCGAGGCGGCACTTGCCGTCAGAAGCTCGCGAAACGTGCCGCGATCCTGGTCGTATAGTGGCCGGGCGTGCGAAATATCGTTGGCCATTCCGATGATGTCGCCGCGAATGAGTTCCGCGTGCTCATACAGATATGCCCGTGCGACCGTCAGCGAGTTCTGGATCACCCCGCGCGTCGGCCCGGAAAACAACCGGTCAAAGCCCCGGTCGATGGTCACATTGGCGACGATCGCCACCAGCACCGCCGGCAGCACCGCAATCACGGAAAACAGCGCGACGATCTGGATGTGCAACCGCGCGGCTGCCCGGCCGCGGCGGCGGGCCTGCACCACCTGCCAGAGTTCGCGGACGATGATGCCGACCAATAGCAGGATGATCGCTGCATTGATCAGCATGAAGGAAATGACGACGTCGCGGGTCGGCTCGATCCGGGTCAGGCCCGTGAGCACCACGAAGGTCAGCAGCGCCGACAGCAGCGCAACGGCGACCACAAACGGCGCCACGAACCTCCAGAGGGACCGCCCCTTGGATTCGACGAACGACGGGGCGAAGGATGCGGCCGAGGTGTCTGCGCTGGTCATTCCGGCAATGGGTGTGAGCTGAAGGCCTGACGTCCGCCGCCAGCGGACTGATGCATTCATATCACAATGTTGCTAAATTACGACAATTCCGCGGCGCATAGCGCAGCTTCCACGCGCGTTATGCCGCGGCTTCCCGCCATAGCGGGTCATCCACGCCTTCGGCCGCTTGGGAACCCTCAGCTACCGCTGCGGTAGACTTGGATGTCCAGATCCCGAATCTTCTTGCGCAGGGTGTTGCGGTTGAGGCCGAGCAGGTCGGCGGCGCGGATCTGGTTGCCCCGTGTGGCCGCCAGCGCGGCGGTGAGCAACGGCACCTCGATCTCCTTGAGGATCCGGTGGTAGAGGCCCGGCGGCGGCACGCCGTTGGGGAACCCCGAGAAGTGCGACGACAGATAGGCCTCGACCGCGCCGCCGAGATTATCGACGCCGTGCTGGACGCTACCGCCCGAGGAGACCGCCGGCGGCGCCAGTTCGCCGTCGATGACCGAGCCGGTGATCACGTCCTGTGGATAAAGCGCGGCCAGCCGCCGCGCGAGATTTTCGAGTTCGCGCACGTTGCCCGGCCAGCGGTGCTGCTTCATGCGTTCCAGCGCCAGCGCATCGAGCTTCTTGGGCGGCAATCCGTCCTTCTCGGCAAGCGCGAAGAAATGCCGGATTAAATCGGGCAAATCCTCGATCCGTTCGCGCAACGGCGGCAGGCGCAGCGGCACCACATTGAGGCGGAAGAACAGATCCTCGCGGAACAGCCCCTGCTGAATCAGGATACGCAGATCCTTGTTGGAGGCGGCGACGATGCGCACATCGGTCTTGATCGGGGTGCGGCCACCGACCGTGGTGTATTCGCCCTGCTGCAGCACGCGCAACAGGC
>JBAUUA010000189.1:0-7421 GCA_049582465.1 Bradyrhizobium sp.
AACATGATCTCCGCGCGGGATTTCGAGGTCATGCTGCGCCAGCAGGCGCCGGTGCACGGTGTGGCGCTCGGTGCCACCCGCTTCGGCGAGCCTGAGCTCGAGGCCTCCGGGGACATGAAGGTGGTGACCCGGATCGGCGTCGGCTACGACGCCGTCGACGTCCCTGCCCTCAGCCGCCGCAAGATTCCGCTGATGGTGGCGGGCACCGCCAATTCGCCTTCGGTTGCCGAGCAGGCGCTGTTCATGATGCTGACGCTGGCCAAGCGCGCGGTGGAAATGCATTCCATCGTCAAGGACGGCAAGTGGGCCGCCCGTCTGGGCATGCTGCCCTACGATCTCTTCGGCAAGACCGTGCTGATCATAGGCTTCGGCCGCATTGGTACCCGCACAGCCAAGCGCTGCCTGGCGATGGAGATGAACGTCCTGGTCTACGATCCCTACAAGCCTGCCGCAGAGATCAAGGCCGCCGGTTGCGAGCCGGTCAGCGATCTCGACGCGGCACTGCCGCGCGCCGACTTCGTCAGCATCCATTGTCCGAAGACGCCGGAGACGGTCGGGATGTTCAATGCGGCCCGGCTGCAACGCATGAAGCCATCAGCCTATCTGATCAATACCGCGCGTGGCGGGATCGTCGAGGAGAAGGAGCTGTATCAGGCGCTGGTGTCGGGCAAGCTCGCCGGCGCCGGCCTCGATGTGTTCGAGCAGGAGCCGCCGCCCTCCGGCCATTCGCTGTTCGAGCTTCCCAATGTGATCATGGCCCCGCATGTCGCGGGCGTCACGCGGGAGGCGGTGGACCGGATGAGCGTGCAGACCGCGCGCAACCTCCTGAGCGCGCTCGACGGCGAGCCGATCCGGCAGAACGTCATCAATCAGGATGTGCTCGGCTGATTGCTTTACGCTCTCGCCGATGACTTCGCCGGCTTCGTGGCTTCAGCAGCAGGTACCGATATGGCCTTCAGGGAATACGGCAACTATGACGGGCTCGGGCTTGCCGAACTCGTTCGTAAGAAGCAGGTCAGTGCGAGAGAGTTGCTGGATGAGGCGATCGCCCGTACCGCCAAGGTCGACCCGCAGATCAATGCCGTGGTCGTAAAACATTACGATTATGCGCAACGGCAAATCGACAAGGGACTTCCAGACGGTCCCTTCACCGGGGTGCCGTTCCTGCTCAAGGATCTCGATCTCCTCGAGGGCACGCGAACGACCTTCGGCGCCAGCGTCTACAGGGATGACGTCGCCGACCACACCGGCACCCTCGGCGAGCGCTTCCTCAAGGCCGGCGTCGCGATCTTCGGCAAGAGCGCCAGCCCCGAATTCGGCCTGATGCCCACCACGGAGTCGCGCCTGCATGGTCCGACCCGCAATCCCTGGAATCTCGCGCACTCCTCGGGCGGTTCATCCGGCGGCGCGGCCGCGGCGGTGGCGGCGCGCATTCTTCCCGTCGCGCATGCCAGCGACGGTGGCGGCTCGATCCGGATTCCGGCGTCCGCCTCCGGCGTGTTCGGATTGAAACCGACCCGCGCCCGCAACCCCCTCGGTCCGGATCGCGGCGAAGGCTGGAGCGGATTTTCCTGCGGCCACGTCGTGAGCATCAGCGTGCGCGACAGCGCGGCGATGCTCGATGCGGTCCACGGTCCCGAGCCGTCGAGCCCCTATGTTGCGCCGCCGCCGGCCCGGCCATTCCTCGAGGAAGTCGGCCGCGATCCCGGCCGGCTGCGGATCGCCTTTACCGACCGCTCGCCCTATGGCGACGCGATCGATCCCGAAATCGCGGCCGCGACGCGGGAGGTCGCAACCCTGCTTTCGGGGCTTGGCCATCACGTCGAGGAACGCGCGCCTGTCCTGGCCGCCGATCCGGCCGTGGTGATGTCGACCGTCGTCGCCGCCAACACCGCTCTCAATGTCCGGCAGGCCGAACTGCGCTTTGGCCGTGCCATGACGGAGCGCGATTTCGAAATATTGACGCTGGCCAGCGCCCATAACGCGCAAAAGGCGACTTCGACCGACTATGTGGCCGCGCAGCTTGCCGCCTTCCATATCTCGCGCGCGCTTGCGGCGTTCTTCGAGACCTGCGACGTGTTGCTGTGCCCGACGCTGTGCTCCCCTCCGTTGCGGATCGGCGAGCTCAACACCATGGCGCAGGACCTGTCGCATATCGGGCCTATCTTGAGACGCTACATGCCGGCAACGGCCATGTTCAACATGTCCGGCCAGCCGGCGATGTCGGTGCCGCTGGCATGGAACAAGGCGGGATTGCCGCTCGGCATGATGTTCTCGGCACGCTTCGGCGACGAGGCTACGTTGCTGCGCCTGGCGGCCCAGCTCGAGCAGGAACGCCCCTGGAAGGGCAAATTGCCGCCGATTTGCGCCTAGACCGACAAAACTCAGCCTCATTCGGGAGCGAGGGATGGAACCCGGCCTCGGCAGCCGGGTTGCCTTTGCCGTTTGTTGCGCAAATTGTGGGGACAGGCATTTTGACTCAAAACGACCCGACCGATAATGCGCTAGCCGCCATCGCCAGCATCCTCGATCAGCCGGAATCCCACCGTGGGCCGGAAAAGCCTGCGGCGGACGAGGTGTCGATCGCCCCCGAGCCGGGCGCCCCGGACGGCTATTCCAGGGTCGGTCCCGGCCCAATGGCTGCTATCCGTTTCAAATGGACGGCCCGCCTCGCGGACGACGGCTACTACTATGTCGAAGAGACGATCGGCGAGACTATCGCCCCCGTCGTCACCGGGCCCATGTCGGGGGAAGCCGCGGTAAGGTTCGTGGACGAGTGCGAGAGCGAGGCCCGCCGGCGTTTCGAGGCGATCAGAAGCGAAATGGCTGGACGCAGCGCGGCCGCTAGTCTGGTTCGCAAGGACAGCGATATCTAGCTCGCTCACGCCAGGGATGGGTTTGGCTTGCCCAAGAAATCCTTCTTGACGAGATCGACGCCGCAATGGCGCAGGATGTCGTAGGCCGTCGTGACGAGAAAGAAGAACTGGGGCACGCTGAACGTCAGCAGCAGCGACAGGCCGGTGAACTCCCGCGTCGAGCCGTTTCTGAGCGTGAAAATCACTTGCTTGTTTTCGGTGCCATTGATCGCAGCGGGTTGCAGGCTGCGCATGAACGCGACCACGGTGGCGATGCGCGCCTTCAGTTCGGGAAGATCCGGCTCGGTGTCCGGAAATACCGGCGCCTCAACGCCGGCCAACAGGGCACAGGCGAGAACCGCATGCCGATTGGCCTCCCCGACCTGACGCGTCAGGTTGTACATATTGGGATAAAGCCGCGCATTGAGGAGAACAGAGGGATCGATCTTTTTCGCTTCGGCGTAAGTGGCGGCGTGGTCGAGAAGGTCGGACATGCTGCCGAGAAACTGCGTGAAGACATCGACCGACGCCTGATGCATTGAAATCGTCAACGTTGTCATCCTCTCCCGGCGTCAAGTCTGAAACTGCCGGATTGAACTAGCAGTCAATCCCCATATTTCGCAACGAGCTTTGCATTCCGGCGGCCGCCTGGTTTTGAAACCGGACAGCGCAACGATATGCTGGGCGGCGCACCACGGTCACCGGATTCAAGGAGTGGCCGGTTCGGATTCCGGGAGGAATGAATGATTCGAGTTCTGTGGTCTCTCGCCGTCGCCGTCTTGCTGATGGCGGCTTCGGCCCATGCCCAGCAGGCCTCCCGGCTCGATGACATCTTCAAACGCGGCAGCCTGCGCGTCGGCCTGACCGGCGACTATCTGCCGTTCAGCTCGCTGGACAAGGAGACGTCGAAATTCCGGGGATTCGACGTCGACATGGCGGAGGCGCTTGGCAAGGCGCTCGGCGTCAAGGTCGACTACGTCCACACCGCCTGGCCCAGGCTGATGCAGGATTTCGAAGCCGACAATTTCGACATCGCGATGGGCGGCGTGTCGATCACGCTGGACCGGCAGAAGAAGGGCCTGTTCTCGACACCCATCATGCGCGAGGGCAAGACGCCGATCGCGCGCTGCACCGATGCGGGCAAATACCAGACCCTCGCCGATATCGACAGGCCCGGCACGCGCGTCATCGTCAATCCCGGTGGCACCAATGAACGATTTGCCAAGGCCAACATCAAGAGCGCCGAAATCAAGACCTGGAACGACAACGTGACGATCTTCGACGAGATCGCCAGAGGCGACGCCGATCTGATGATGACAGATGCCTCGGAGACACGTTATCAGCAGAAACTTCACCCCGGTGTGCTCTGCGCGGTGCATCCGGACAAGCCGTTCGACTTCGCCGAAAAGGCCTACTGGATGCAGCGCGACCCGGCGCTGAAGGCGTTTGTCGATGAGTGGCTGCACATCGCGCAAGAGGATGGCAGCTTCCGCAAGATCTACGCCGCCTGGTTTGAATAAATCGGGTTTTCTCCAGCAATCGGCCGCATTTACCGCCCTCAATTGGACTGCGCTGCGAAGCCATTGAACCAAAATCGCCAATGCCCGACTCATATTCTGAAAGTGATGTAGGTCACGTTGCACTGGATTGCCGAAGCCTAGGGTCGGAACTGGGATTCCACCTGCTCAGGAGGTCACAATGAAAAAGCTTATTGCCGTCGCCGCGTTTCTGCTGGTGAGCACCGCTGCGCAGGCCCAGTACACCTTCGAATATGGCGGGCGCACCATTCGCATCGATCCGGATCGGGGCACGGTGTCGATCCCGGGCGTTTACGACAACACCGGGCGGCGAACCAAGCGCTCGCATACCGATCAGGACGGCGAGCGTCAGCAAAAGCAGACGCCGCAACAGGCCAAGGTCGATCCGCAGGCCCCAGCCGCGGAACCATCGGCGACCGACCAGGCGCCCGCGCCCACGAATACACAACCTCCGCCTTCAACCGCCACGGCAACCGTCGCGCCCGCGGATACCCCGGCTTCGACCCAGGCTCCGGTCGTGCAGCCGGCCGCCGCCCCGGCGCCGCAAGTTCAGCAGGATGCCGCCGTCCCCCCCGTCAAACCCGCGGCCCCCGAAATGGTTGCGACGACCGCGCCGGCACCGAAACCTCCGGCATCAGCGGTTCAGCAGGCCGATTCGCCGCTCGGCGTGTGGCTAACGGAGGAGAAGGAAGGCAAGGTCCGAATCGAGCAGTGCGGCGCCAACCTGTGCGGCTATTCCGTGGACTCGAAATCGAACCAGAACGGCGAACAGGTTCTGATCAACATGAAGCCCGGCAAGGACTCCAAATGGAGCGGGCGAATCCTCGACCCCAATTCCGGCAGCACCTATGACTCCACGATCGCGCTGAAGGGGCCGGATACCTTGCGCGTCCAGGGTTGCGCCTTCGGCGGCATGTTCTGCGGCGGCCAGACCTGGAGCCGCGTGAACTAGGATCTGAGTTCGGCAAAGCCGCGGGAGTCCGGTCGGGCACTCCTGAGAAACATGACCAGCGCCCGGTGCTCCCGGTCAGTTCCGGCGACGTGACGACCATCTTTGGCAAAAGCGCTCCCGTGGGCGTCCGCAACGCGATGCGATCGACGCAGGCCCGGCGGCAGTTTCGCGCGAAGCAACGCTTCGAGTTTTCCGTCGATCATTTGGCTCAAATCGTCATCGTCGGTGGCACACAGCATGATGGCTTAGAAAAACTAAGTCCACCGGCCAGAAGATCTGGTTTGATTCAAGATGGCAATGGCTGCATTGGAAAGCGACAGAACCCAAAATAGGTGACCACACATGGTTGACACCACCGAAGTCGCTATCAGCCACTTGCAGCGTCGCAAGATCGAGGGGCGCGTGCTCATCCCGTTCATTCAGGCGCTGCGGGATAAATTCGGCGAGACCTCAGCAGCTGAGGTCGTTGACGAGACCATTCGCCGGCTCGCTGCCGAGGAGGGTGCACGATGGGCGGCGACCTTCGGACGAACGACGGCATCGCTGCGAAAAGTGGCGCAGGAGCTCTGGGCAGGCGGCGGCGGCATGGATGTCGAGGTGCTCGGTGAGTCCGACGACCATCTCGATTTCAACGTGACCCGCTGTCAATATGCGGAGTTCTACAAGGAGTTGGGGCTGTCAGATCTCGGCTTTCGCGTTCACTGCAATCGGGACCACGCCATGGTGGTCGGCTTCAACAACGAACTCGAATTGTCCCGAAGCCGGACCATCATGGAGGGCGCGAGCTGCTGTGATTTCAGATTTCGCCGCAAGTCGCCTGCAATCGACAAGCCCGCGGAATAGCTGAGCCACTATCCGACCTTTGCCGAATATTCAGCGTCGGTCACCGGTTCCATCCAGGTCACGAAACTTCCGTCCAGCGCTTCCTGCATCGCGATGTGGGTCATGCCATTGGCCGGCGAGGCGCCGTGCCAGTGCTTTTCGCCCGGCGGAATCCACACGACATCGCCGGGCCGTATCTCAAGTATCGGACCGCCCTTGGTCTGGACCCGGCCGACGCCCGCGACGACGTACAGCGTCTGGCCGAGCGGGTGGGTATGCCAGTTCGTCCGGGCGCCAGGCTCGAAGGAGACGCGGTTCGAGGCCACGCGCGCCGGGGCCTCGGCGGCAATGATCGGATCCTGCCAGACCGTGCCGGTGAAATATTCCTTCGGCGCCCGGCGGGTCGGCCGCGAGCCGGCGAGATGAATATCCATTTGATTCCTCCTGCGATGATGAACGCTATTGGTTTGCGTCCTGCTTAATTCTTCGATGCCGCATAACGCGCCTTGGTTTCGGCGTTCATGGGATAGAGACCCGGCAGCACCGCGCCGGCCTTCACTTCGTCGACGATCCAGGCTTCCATCCGCTCCTGCTCGGCGCCTTCGGCGAGAACCAGATCGAGGAAGGCCTGCGGGATCACCACGGCACCGTCCTGGTCGGCGACGATGACGTCGTTCGGGAAGATCGCCACGCCGCCGCAACCAATCGGCTCGCCCCAGCCGACGAAGGTCAGCCCGGCGACCGAGGGTGGCGCTGCGTAACCGTCACACCACACCGGCAGATTGGTGCCGAGCACGCCTTCGAGATCGCGCACCACGCCGTCGGTGATCAAGGCGGCCACCCCGCGCTTGACCATGCGCGCGCACAAAATGTCGCCGAAAATGCCGGCATCGGTGATGCCCATGGCGTCGACCACGGCGATGCAGCCTTCCGGCATGGCCTCGATCGCGGTTCGGGTTGAAATCGGTGACGACCAGGATTCCGGTGTCGCCAGATCCTCGCGCGCCGGCACGAAGCGCAAGGTGAAGGCCGGTCCGACCAGCCGTTTCTGTCCCGGCCGCAACGGCCGCGCACCCCGCAACCAGACGTTTCGCAGGCCCTTCTTGAGCAGAACCGTGGTGATGGTAGCGGTGGTCACGCCGGACAGCGTCTTGATCGCTTCGGGGGTCAGGGACATCGAAAACAGAGCTCCGCTAAGGGATTGATTGGCCGGCGCATCTTGCGGGGCACGGGCATCGCGTCAAGTGGCGTTGC
>JBAUUA010000190.1:0-6253 GCA_049582465.1 Bradyrhizobium sp.
CTGAAATGTCGAAATCTGCCAGCCCGTCTTCCAGCGTCGCTTTCGGGTCCCGGCTTTCGCTCGCGGCCAAGCTGTACTCGACCTTCGGCCTGATCGCGCTTCTGACCGCGGCCATCGCCATGCTGTCCTACTACAACACTCACCGCAGCACCCAGTTGACGGAAGCGATCGAGACCGCCAACCAGGCCGCCCTCAATGTCGAGCGCGTCAATTCGCTGGTCTACGCGGTCGTGATGGAATCCCGCGGCGTCTACATGTCCAGCGAACCCGCCACCGTGAAGAAGTTCGGCGACGGGCTTCTCAAGTTCAACGACAAGATCCTGGGCGTGGTCAAGAACTGGGAATCCATCGTCCAGGCCGATGACGCCCAGCAATTTGCCACGTTCAAGAAACGGATCGAGCAGTTCGTCGACTTCCGCAAGGAGCTGGTTCGCCGCGGCGTCGAGATCAATGCCGCCGCCGGCCGCGAATGGGGCGACAACGACGCCAATCGCGCGGTGCGTTCCGCGCTGAACAAGGATCTCGAGGCGCTCTCCAAGGTCTATGCCGAGCGCGCCAGGGAGATCTCTCGGCAATCCCAGACCAGCCGCAACATGGCGTTTCTGCTGACCTGTCTCGGCGCCCTGACGCTGGTGGTGGTCGGCTTCGGCGTCGTGATCATCTCCCGCTCGGTGGCGCGGCCGCTTTCGGCGATCACCGCCACCATCAAGCGCGTCGCCGAGGGCGACGAAAACGTCGAGGTTCCCCATGCCAACCGCGCCGACGAGATCGGTGCACTGGCCCGGGCGATCCGCATCTTCCAGCAGGCGATGGACCACAACCGCAATCTCAATTCCCAGGTCATGCAGGACGCCAAGGCCCGCGAAGAGCGGGCCAGGCACATCGAAGCCTCGGTGGAAGAGTTCCGCGGCGCGATCGGCGGCGTCTTGCGCGCGGTCACCGACAACGCCACGGCGATGCGCGAGACCGCGCAGTCCATCACCAGGGTGGCCTCGGATGCCAATGGACGCGCCGCCGCCGCCACCACCGCGACCCAGCAGGCCTCCAGCAATGTGAACGCGGTGGCGAGCGCGGCGGAAGAGCTGTCGGCTTCGGTCGAGGAGATCGGCCGGCAAGTGCGTCAATCCGCTGGCGTCGTCGAACAGGCCGGCCAGCGGACCGAGAAGTCGGTCGCCGAAATCGAAAGCCTCGCCGCGGCGACCCAGCGCATCGACGGCGTGCTCAATCTGATCCAGACCATCGCCGAGCAAACCAATCTCTTGGCGCTGAACGCGACGATCGAGGCCGCACGCGCGGGCGAAGCCGGCCGCGGCTTCGCGGTAGTGGCCCACGAGGTCAAGGCGCTGGCCGAGCAGACCGCGAAAGCGACCTCCGAGATCGGCCAGAACGTCGGCCTGATCCAGTCATCGACGCGCACCGCCGTCGATTCCGTCCGCGAGATCGGCCACGCCGTGCGCGACATCAATGAGGTCACCTCGAACATCGCCAGCGCCGTCGGTCAGCAGGACGCCGCGACCCGCGAGATCTCCTCGAATGCGCAATCGGCCGCCCAGGGCAACGAGACCCTGGTCGCCAATATCGGCTCGCTGAGCGAGGCGATCGGCGAAACCAACAAGGCGGCGACATCGGTGCTGACGGCCTCCAGCGACCTGACCGCGACGGCGGAAACCCTGTCGCGCGAGGTGGACAAATTCTTCCACCGCCTGCGTGTCGACGCGCTCGAGCAGCAAGACAAGCGGCGGAGCGCTGCCGCGGCCCGCTGAGCCCGGCCGCGATTGCGTCGAGATGATCGAAAAGAAACGGCCTCAGCGTGGGGGTGCATGCTGAGGCCGTCAATTCATCGGACGCATGGGGTAGTCGCGCCCGGCAGTGCTTCAACAAGCTTCCTGGATGGCAATGGTTCCGGTCCAGCCCCGGGAAAATGCGTCGGGGGTCCTTCGCGCGCGCAGTCTAGACGACCGTTCCGAACAGTTTGCCGATTCCGGCGGTGATGCCCAGCGCCAATGCCCCCCAGAACGTCACGCGCAGTGTTGCGCGCAGAATATTGGCACCGCCAGCCTTGCCGCCGATAGCTCCCAGCAGCGCGAGAAAGCCCAGCGACGCGGCAGCAACGATCGGGACAAGCAGGTTGGCGGGAGAGACCACGACCATCAGCAACGGCATGGCGGCCCCCACGGAGAACATAACGGCCGACGTGAGCGCGGCCTGCACCGGCCGCGCCGTGGTGATTTCGGAAATCCCGAGCTCATCGCGCGCGTGAGCGGCGAGCGGATCCTTTGCCATCAACTGCCGGGCAACCTGCTGCGCGGTTGCCCGATCGACGCCGCGCTTGACGTAGATTTCGGTAAGTTCGTCATGTTCGGCCTGCGGATCGTCGCTTAATTCCCGGCGTTCTCGCGCGAGATCCGCCTTCTCGGTATCGGACTGCGAACTCACCGAGACATATTCACCGGCGGCCATCGACATGGCGCCGGCCACCAGTCCCGCAACGCCTGCGATCAACACATCGTTCTGCTTTGCGGCAGCCGCGGCAACGCCAACGATCAGGCTCGCCGTCGAGATAATTCCGTCATTGGCGCCAAGCACCGCTGCCCGCAACCATCCGATGCGGTCGACGAGATGTTTTTCCGGATCGTGGCGTAGGCGGCTAATGACCTGCTCCTGCGTGCGAATGCGTCATTTGACCCGGCGGCCCTTGAAGAAGCCCTTGTTGGTCGTGTTCTGCTTGATGTTGGCCGTATCACCCTGCTCCAGGGTGTTCACATCCGCATGTGTTTTCGGCATCTTGTTCGTCGTCTCGGAATTATCACCCGTCCCCTTGTGACTTCGATTGGCGGGCGGTACCGGCGGCATATGACCGTGCTTCGACATCTGGACTCTCCCAGGTGGTCTACGAATGGGGACGGCCCGCCAAAGCGGGCCGTCCAAGCCTTTAAAGTTTGCCGAGCAATAACAGGATCAGCAAAATGACGACGATCAGGCCCAGGCCTCCGCCGCCATAATAACCGGTGCCATAGAAAGGCCCGCCGCCGATTCCGCTAAAGCCGCCGAGCAAGGCTATGACAAGAATGATGAGTATGATCGTGCCGATCGACATTTTCAATCTCCGTGGGTTCGTTGTTCGGTTTACATCATGGGGGTGAGGTGTGAGGTGGGGTCTCGGTGGATGAGCGTTGGTAATCCATGATCTACATGTCGCGCACGGCTGAATTGATTTAGAGCAATCTCAGCGCGAACAAGAATACCGGGGCTGGCCTTCCCCTACTTGGCCATCCGCCAGACAAACAGCACCACGGCGGCACCGGCCGCCGCGGCAACAAGTGACGCTATCAGCCCGCCGCCGAGCGCGAGCACAGCGATGTGATAACCCACGAACGCCCCGGCGACTCCCACGAGGATGCTGGTAATGATGCCGCGGCTCGATCCGGAGAACTGCCGGGCGAGCCAGGAAGGCCCGGCCAGACGGTCGAAGAGAATGCCGGCGACGATGCCGATCGCGAGAACCAGAAGAAAAAGCACGACCGGGTCGGTGGCACGCATGGGTCAGATCCTCCGCATCAACTTCCAACGATGTCCCGGTAGCCATAATCGCTCCTGCGACGTACCAATGCACCGCATCGACGGCCGAATCCGCGACCATTCAGGGAAACAGCACGGTAAACCGGGCGCCTTCGCCATCGTCGCCTCGACCGATCCGCAACTCGCCACCGATCTGCCTTGTGAATGATTGAATGATCCTCATCCCCAGCCCTGTGCTGGCGCCGGGGTCGAACCCTTCCGGCAAGGCCGGGCCGTCATTGGAAACAGAAAGCGAGTGACCGTATGTCGGCTCCTGCTGCAGACTGACGGCGATCCGGCTCTTGCCGTACTTTGCTGCATTCGTGATCATCTCGCTGGCGATGAAGCCGAGCGGAATCGCGGTGGCGGCCGGCAGATTGATTTCAATGCCCTCGACGGTGATCTGTTCGGGGGAGCTTTCCGAGGACACCATCGCCGAAAAATCGCGAGTGAAGTCCTCCAGGAATTTCTTGAATTCGATGGTTTGCACACCCTCGTATGAATTGAGGCGATGGTGAATCCGCGCGATCATGGAAACGCGGTTGGCCGCGACGGCCAGTTGGGTGGCGGCTTCGGCGTTCGTCGATCCCCGGCTCTGCAACGAAGGCAGGCTGATGGTCATCTGCAGGTCGTTCAACAGCCGGTGATCCGACTCCTTTTTAAGTAACTCCTGTCGATGGATCAGCTCATCTTGCTGACGAAGCCGCGCTTCGCTCTCCGCCAGCGCATCGCGCAGGCGGATTTCCATGGCTCGATACTGGATCAATTCGCGCTCGTAGCTCTCGATGGTACGGCGCGGCGAATTCAAAAAGGTCAGGGTTGAGGGCGACGGCCCGCTGCCTTCACTAGCGCTGCAAACCTGCTGTGGAATTGCTGCTTTGCCCATGAATCAGGATGCGCATGGGACGGCCGTTTCACTTTGATCCATGTCAATCATAAGTCGGATAACGTACATTGCGTGGCCCGCCGCCTTGTTTACTACCGCAGATCGATGAGCCATTTAGCGCCGGCGAGCATCTCCCATACCGCGGCCATCGCTGCCATCAGCACCACCGCGGCGGCCAGCAACGCGATCGAGAGCAGCAGCCCGTCTTCCTCGATATAAGCGAGCGAAATCAAGCCGATCACCAAAGCGGGGACCTCGTTGCTCAGGGGTACTGGAATGAACACCAGCGTGGCGCTCAGCAGCACAACGACGGCGCCGACCAGACGCTTGGTGGCCTCGGGTGGTGTGTGCCAGCGTGGATGAACCACCCGCTCGAGATATCCAAGCATTGGTACGGCTCGCTGCACCACAGCGGCAAGGTGTCTCGCCGGAAACGAACATGTGGCGATGCGGCTTGGGAAGACCGGGGCGGGCTTGCCCGCGATCATCTGGATGGCGGGAATCATCAGCACTAGGCCGGCCACGATCGAGAGCCCGGGCGTGATCGCGACCAAGGCGAGCAGGAGCATGATGATTCCGAAGGAGCCCTTGTGCAGGCTGTGCATGAGCCAACCCAGCGTGAAGCGGTCAGTTGGCATCTCGTCGTGCAGGCGCTGCAACACGACGGAGGTTGCAATAAGCTCCTTCGTGTCGGCCGGCGATATCGGGATCAAACAAGGTCTCCTGATGCCATGCGTGCAGTCATGCCGCAAAGCTCGCGGTGGAGACGAACGCACGAAAACGGCGCTCCGCGGATTCCCGGGTCACAGTTAGGGTGTACCCGATCAAGAGGGGCGGCCCTTATTCACGCTCTTTCAGCAGCGGCTTCTCATGCAAGACAGCGCTGAGCAGTGAGCTGTGAACTTCAATATGCCCGTTGTAGCTGATCAGGCCCAGCTTGCGAAACTTGTTCATGAAATGGCTGACGCGGGATCGGGTGGTGCCGATCATATCAGCCAGGGTGGCCTGGCTGATATTCGGACTGATCGGCTGCGGGCTGCCTTCCTTGCCGAAATTCGCGAGCAGCAGGAGCAGCCGCGCAAGCCGCCGCTCGCTCGAATTGAACAGCTGGTCGATGAGATCCTCCTCGATCCGGCTGTTCCGGGTCAGGAGATAGGCCATGAACAGCTCCGAGAATTTCGGCTGATCATGAATGGCGGCGACCATGGCGGATTTGGTGATGGCCGTGATGACGCAATCCTCCATTGCCGTTGTCGTGGAAATGCGCAGTCTATGACCGTTCATGCAGCCCTCGCCGAAAAACTGGCCGGCTTCCAGAATCGCGACGACGGCTTCCTTGCCCTGCTCGGAAAGGACCGTAAGCTTGACCCTGCCCTTCTGGATGTAGAACACGGTATCGGCGACGTCGCCTTGCCGGAAAACGTGCTGGTCTTTCTGGAATTCGAGAATCGCCTTCCCTGCTCCGACTTTCGCAAGAAACGCCTTCGCGTCAAACTCATCGTTGGCTGGCGTCGTCAACAACAGGCCCTCTGGTTTGGATTGCAGGCTACGGCTTGAGTGAGTCATTCCTTCCGGAGACCGCCCTGCACGGAGATTAGACCCCGACGGTCCGCCGTTCGACGGAGAAGTCCTGCCTTTTTGAGCGCATCGCTTCGTTGTGTGCCAGGCGGCATCCTCCGCGCCTCTTCAAGAGCGTCTACCGCCACGTCGTTCGGATTGCGCCTCTCCGCCGGCGAGTCTTATGCAATTGTAAGAATCTGAACGTGGTCACAGCCGGTGCATTCAAACGTACGAATATCGGAGCCGGAT
>JBAUUA010000191.1:0-4450 GCA_049582465.1 Bradyrhizobium sp.
CGTTAGCTCCCTGCAGTGTGCAATATACCTCCGGCACCACGTCGCGCCCAAAGGCGGTGCTGTGGACCCACGCCAACGCGCTGTGGGGCGGCAAGATCAACGCCGCGCATGAGGATCTGCATCAGGGCGACGTGCACCAGACCTATCTGCCGCTGTTTCACACCAACGCACTGGCCTATTCGATGCTGGCGAGCCTGTGGGTCGGCTCGACCTGCGTGATCCAGCCGCGGTTTTCCGCGAGCCGGTTCTGGGATGTCGCGCTGGAACATGGCTGCACCTGGACCTCAACCATCCCGTTCTGCATGAAGGCGCTGCTGGAGCATGAGGTTCCGAAGCAGCACAAATTCCGGCTGTGGGGCACGGCGGTCAACGAGCCGCCGCCGTTTGCGGTGTTCGGCATCAAGATCATCGGCTGGTGGGGCATGACGGAGACCATCACCCACGGCATCGTCGGCGAGGTCGACCAGCCGAATACGCCGATGTCGATCGGCCGGGCGGCCGCCGAATATGCGATCCGCGTCACCGGCGACGACGGCGCGCCGACAGAGGTCGGCGACACCGGCAATCTCCTGATCAAGGGCGTCCCCGGGCTGTCGCTGTTCAGGGAATACCTGCACAACGAGAAGGCCACGCGCGAGAGCTTCGACGAGCACGGCTATTTCATCACCGGCGACCGCGTCACGCTGCTGGAAAACGGCTTCATGAAATTCGGCGACCGCGCCAAGGACATGCTGAAGGTTGGCGGCGAGAACGTCGCGGCCTCGGAAATCGAGCAGGTGATCGCGGTGGTGCCGGGCGTGCGCGAGGCCGCGGTGGTCGCCAAGAAGCATCCGATGCTGGATGAGGTGCCTGTGGTGTTCATCATTCCGGCGGCCGGCGTCGAAGCCGCGCCGAAGGATTTGCACGACACCGTCATGGCCGCCTGCCGCAATGCGCTGGCGGACTTCAAGGTGCCGCGTGAAATCCGCTTCGTCGACGAAATGCCGCGCTCGACGCTGGAGAAAGTGGCGAAGGCGGAATTGCGCAAGCTGCTGGCGTGATCGCAACAAGCAAATCCGTCGTCCCGGCGAACGCTGGGACCCATACGCCGTGTCGTCTTTTGTGAAAGGCGCTGTTCGCCGGCTTTCGAGCAACAACCACGCCCAGTGGTTCTGGGTCCCGGCGTTCGCCGGGACGACAGATGATCTCAGTTCACCTCAAAGCGGACCGGCAGCTTCTTCGGCCCGTTGACGAACGTGGCCTGCGTCATCTTCACCTCGCCGTCGAGCGAAATCGATTTCAGCCGCGGCAGCAGCTCCTCGAACAGGATCCGCATTTCCAGCTTGGCGAGATACTGCCCGAGGCACAGATGCGCGCCATAGCCGAAGGCGACATGCTTGTTCGGCTTGCGGTCGCAGCGGAACTTGAAGGGCTCCTCGAACACCTCCTCGTCGCGGTTGCCGGACGCGTAACAGAGCATCAGCCAATCGCCCCTGGCGATGTTGCGTCCGCCGAGCTCGGTGTCCGATGTCGCCGATCGCATGAAGTGCTTGACCGGTGTCATCCAGCGGATCGCCTCGTCGACGAGGCCCGGGATCAGTTCCGGATTGGCTTTGACCTGCGCGAATTGCTCCGGATCCTCGGCAAGCGCCCAGATCGCGCCGGCGGTCGACGATGACGTGGTGTCGTGCCCGGCGGTTGCGACGATCATGTAGTAGCTCGTCGCGTCGTGCTCGGGCATGTATTCGCCGTTGATCCTGGCATTGGCGATCACGGTGGCGAGATCGTCGCGCGTACGGGCGCGGCGGTCGGCGGTGATCTGCCCGAAATAGGCGCCGAAATCGTCGACGACCATCTGGATCATGGCGGCGAACTGTTCCGGTGTGAGCGCATCCCTGATCCGCGCCGTATCGGGATCCTGCGCGCCGAACAGCTCCTGGGTGAGTTTTAACATTCTCGGCTCGTCCTTTTCCGGGACGCCGAGGATTTCCATAATGACATGCAGGGGATATCCGAGCGCCACGTCGGCGACGAAATCGCAGCGGCCGTCATGCGCCATCATGCGTTCGACGGCGGCGCGGGCGATGGCGCGGACCCGTTCCTCGAACTTTCCGAGATTGACCGGCATGAACCAGGATTGCGTCAGCGCGCGGTATTTCGGGTGGTCAGGCGCCTCCATCTGCACCAGCGAGCGCACCAGGTTGGGCTTGCCGGTGATCCGGCGCGTCCGCTCCTCGATTGCCTTCATCGTCAGCGTCGTCGGCCGGTCGGCATTGTGAAACAGCTCGTTCTGCCGGCTGATGGTCAGGATGTGCGCATGTTTGGTCACGACCCAGAACGGATCGAAACCCTCCGGCCGCGCGACGCCAAGTGGATTATTGGCCCGCAGCCAGCGATAGGCATCATGCAGGCGATGATCGGCATAGGCGGCCGGGTTGACGAGGGTTGCGGCAATGTCGGCCGGAATATCCATGGCGTTTTCCGAATCCCTCAGAGATCGCTTACAGATCGGCATCATCCCGTCGCAGCACGTAACGGTCAACCGGAGCATCGCTGCGGGAAGCACCTTGCCGGGTCACAGAATCGTTTGGAATTAGCCGGCAGCCATCATCAATTCTTGCGTTCAGCGGCTGGCCGTGGCGGCCGCCGAGTCACCTTCGGCACTGGCGAAAGCGTGCCCACAGCCAGCGTAAGCGTGCTAGGGATGGCAATTATCTTTGGAAGGCCCGGGATTGATGGATTCAGCCAGTCCGATTGCCCCAGCCGAACGGATCGGCACCATCGACATCCTTCGTGGCCTGGCCTTGTTCATCGTGCTGATGATCAACACGGCGACTGAATTCCGCGTTTCGATCTTCGAGCAGTTTCTGCGCGGCGCAGTATCGGCAGGATTGGCCGACCAGATCGCGGGCGCCCTCGTTCTCGCCCTCCACACCAAGGGCTTCATTCTGTTTTCATTCCTTTTCGGGGTCGGTCTGGCCATCCAGTTCGAGCGCCTCGCCGGAAATGACCGTCGCCTCGCGTTGATGGTGCGCAGGCTCGCCATCCTCCTGGTGATCGGCGTCGCCCACCTATTCCTGATCTGGAACGGCGATATCCTGACCGAATATGCGCTCGTCGGACTGGCGACCTTGCCTTTGCTGTACGGTCCGCGATGGCTGCTGGCGGGATCCGCCGCGTTATCGCTCGCGCTCTATCTCACAAGCCCCTGGCTGCCGCTGCCCGTATCGTTTCCCGATGGCGTGTGGATCGCCCATCATGTCGAGCGGGCGCGGCAGGTCTATGGTGCCGGAAGCTTCATGGAAATACTGGCATTCAGGATCGAGGAGGTGCGATACATCGCGCCCCTGCACGTCTATGTCTTGCCGCGCACGCTCGGACTGTTTCTGCTGGGGGCCTGGACATGGCGCACGAATTTCTTTCGCACGACTGCGCCGAGAAAGCTCCTCATCGGGGCGGCCTGCCTCTTGCTCGCGCTCGGCGGCTGGATGACCTCCTCGGCGAATATCGACGCGCTGGGCTGGCATCTGAATTGGCAGGGACGCGCCTTCCTCCAATCGCTGGCCCAGCTTGTTCTCGCCGCCGGCTACGGCACGGCCATCGTCGTTCTCGCCGAGCATGCCAGGGGACGAAAACTCGTTGCATGGGCCGGGCCGCTGGGTCGCATGGCATTCACCAACTACCTTGCCCAATCGGTGATCCTGAGCTGCATATTCTACGGCTTTGGCCTGGCGCTTTTTGGACGGCTCGACGTCGCGCAATCCATCGCGGTCGCCGTCGCCATCTACGCGGTACAGGCGGCCTTTAGCACATGGTGGCTGCGCCGCTTCAGGTTCGGCCCCGTCGAGTGGCTGTGGCGGTCGCTGATGTATGGCGAATGGCAGAGTTTTCCGGCACGCCGGCTGACCGCGTGAGCCGGCATCTGGTTTGACAGGCGGCGCGCAAAACACGCAATCTGCCGGCAAAAGAAAATAAGGGAGAAACGACATGCTGGGACTTGGATCCAATGCGGAAGCGCCGGCCGGACGAGTGGCCCGCGGCAGAACGCTGGCAGTTTTAGCCGCCTTGTGCCTCTCGCTCCCGACGAGCGCGGCTTCGGCGCAGACGGCGGATGCCGTGCTGTTCAACGGCAAGATCGTCACCGTGGACAAGGATTTTTCGGTGCAACAGGCGTTGGCGATCGGCCACGGCCAGGTGCTGGCGACCGGCGGCAATGCCGCGATGAAGAAGCTCGCCGGCGACAAGGCGAAACTGATCGATCTCGGCGGCCGCACCGTGATTCCCGGGCTGACCGACGGCCACATTCACGGCATCCGCGCCGCGCTGACCTTCGGCACCGAGGTCAACTGGATCGGCGTGCCGACCTTGAAGCAAGCGCTGGAAAAAATCCGCCAGGCCGGCAAGACCCAAAAGCCCGGCGCCTGGATCGTGGTGGCCGGCGGCTGGACCGAGGAACAATTCGCCGAGAAGC
>JBAUUA010000192.1:0-11093 GCA_049582465.1 Bradyrhizobium sp.
CTCAGCGGCAAATCCGCGCTGTAGGTCAGGTCCTTCAGCCGCAGCGCCAGCAGGATATTGCTGGTCGAGACCTTGTCGGCGCGAATGTCGACCGATCGCACGCCGTTCTCTGGACGTCCGACCACGACGCGAAGCGACCAGGCACGGCTGCCCTCCTCGCCCAGGCTCAGCGCCACGCCGCCGGCGCTCGGCCGACGAAGACTCAAGGAGATGTTTTCGAAATTCCATTTGTTGCCGCGCTGCTGATCGTCGATGACCAGGCTGCCGTTCTTCAGGCCGATCTCGTTGAGATTCTGTCCGTCGAGCCCGGTGAGGCTCAGGCTGTCGAGCCAATCGAGGCCGGCCAGCAGTCCGCTTTGCGTAGCGTCGGGAGTGCTCGCGGCAGGCGCCGATGGAGCGGCGGGTGAAGACGGCGCCGCCACGGCCGGCGGCGTGCCGGGAGTTTGACGCGGAAAGGTGGGCGCGATCCCTGCCTGCTTCTTCGAGGCAACGCCGGTGGCGAGCGGCTTTGCGTTGTCGCCGGCGGAAACGGTGACGTAGCCGTCCGGCGTGATGCGCACCGCGAGTACCGCATCCACCAGATTGAGGCTTTCGGCGCGCAGCCGTCCCATCAACAGCGCAGCACCCGACAACTTCACCTCGGCCTTCGGTGCGCTCGCCACGATCGCGTGGTCGCGATCCCTGACGATGATGTCACGGATGCGCACGGCGATGCGGATCCGCCCCGCCCGCTCGATCTGCGTGCCGCCTACTTCGACGGTGTTGCCGTGGCCGATGTTTTCCTCGATCGCCGCGGCGAGCCAGGGCGTGGCCATTTCAAGATTGATCGGGCCGGCGCCGAGCCGCCACCACAGCGCGCCGAAGGAGCCGGCAAAGATCACCATCAAGGCCGCGATCACGATGGCGAGACGCTTCACCCAGCGTTCGCCCGCGAGCCATCGCTGCAGCGCTCCGAGGCGGTCACCGAACCGATGCAATCCGGAGTTCGATCGCGACAGCAGCCGGCGCGCGCGATGACCGGCCGCCTCGTCATGGTCGTGATCCCAATCGGCATCATCCCACTGCGAGGGCTGGACGTCAGCACGCGGACTTGACCCCTGGGGCGACGTATTCCTTGCCATTGCCTCTCGGTGCTGGCGCTGACTGTGAGATTGATCGCCGCCAAGGCCTCGCCCGTCGATACGTATCGAGCGCTCCTGTGCCGGCATCGCTGCCAATCCTCGATTAATACTGTTAGTCGTCATCCGGCCCAAGCCGCGCGGTCAACGAGCGGACGGGTGGTGCGTCGAGTTCCTTGTAACCATACTCCGAGGCCATCAGACTTGCCCAGCAGCCGGCTTGATTCCGACCTTCCGGGACCAGACCCGCAACTCTCCATGATTGATCCGCCGAAAGCGACGAAAGGAAGGCGTATGTCCAAGAAAACGCGCAAGAAATCCCCCAAGGCGCCCTCAAAGCCGGCCTCTCGCAAACCGGCCCGCACGCAACCGGTGAAATCGGCGAAAACGCAACGGGCCGGGGCCCGCCCGGCCAAGGCGGGCGAATCGGCCAAAAGCACGACAAAGAACACAACAAAGAAAGCCGCCGCTATCGGCAAAGCATCGCAGAAGGCCCCCTCGAAAGCGTTAAAATCCACAGGCCCGAAGGCTCCCGCGCGATCCAAGACGGCGGCTGTCAAAATCGAGGCCACCAATCCGGCCGTGAGCAATCCGACCGTGCAAGCGAGCGGCGCGCCGGCCGCCGGCAAATCCGGTTTGGCCGAGGGAGCCAGGGCGCCCGCTTTCCACCTGCCACGCGATGGCGGCGGCACGGTCTCGCTGTCCGACTATGCCGGCAAGAACCTCGTGCTGTTTTTCTATCCGCGTGCGGACACCCCGGGCTGCACCAAGGAGGCCATCGACTTCACGCGCCTGTCGGGCGCCTTTGCCGAGAGCGGCACCGCCCTCCTCGGCGTTTCCGCCGACCCGCCAAGGGCGCAGGAAGCCTTTCGGGACAAGCATGAGCTCGCCACCCCCCTTGCGTCGGATGAACAGCATCAGATGCTCGAGGCTTACGGGGTCTGGGGCGAAAAATCGATGTATGGCAAGACCTTCCTGGGCATTGTTCGGACCACGGTTCTGGTCGGCGCCGATGGCCGGGTCCTCCGGATCTGGCGCAATGTCAGGGTGGACGGCCACGCCGACGAGGTGCTCGCGGCGGCCCAGGCGTTATGATTTGAAGGGTTCCATTCGCTAAAAATTAACCATGAGAAGGTCAAATCAGCCCCGGAAATCAGGCCGTACGGAACCCGTGTCCGACCGGCGCGGGAGTGCTGATGTCGTACCGTTCCGGTCACTATTCCGAGTACCCTCACCACCATTCCCACGACCATGGCAGGGCATCTGCGCGCCGCCCTGCGGCGAGCCAGACCGTGGCCCCTGCTGCGGCCACGCCGGCGCGCGACGGATATACGCTGGTCCATGCCGGCAAGCAGGTCCGCTTTGGTCCTGTCGTGTTCTGGATCGTGGTCGGTACTGTGGTCGTGCTCGGCATATGGTCGGCGGCGACCGCGACCTATTTTGCCTTTCGCGACGACGTTCTGACGCGGCTGATCGCCCGCCAGGCCGAGATGCAATACGCCTACGAGGACCGGATTGCGGAGCTGCGCGCCAAGGTCGATCGCACCACCAGCCGCCAGTTGCTCGACCAGGAACAGTTCGACCAGAAACTCGACCAGATCATGCGGCGGCAGACCGCGCTCGAATCGCGCGCCACGGCGCTCGGCGCCATGCCCGACGTCGGCACGACCGGATCGATCAGGCCGCCGGCGCGGGGGGCTGCGGCCAATGATTCGGCGCCGTCGGGCACCCCGAAACCGTCGCCGATCAGCGATACCGTGATCTTCGTGGCGCCTCCGGACCGCGAGGCGCGGCTGGAATCGCGGGCGCTGATCGCCCCCACCGTGCAGCCCAACCAGTTCGCCAAGGTCCGGGGTGTGGATAACGTCCTGGTCCGCCTGCAAAGCTCGCTCGACAAGGTCGAAAGCCGCCAGATGGCGGCGCTCAACGCCGTCGAGGACAGCATGGATTCGCGGATGCGCCGGATGCGCGGCGTCTTCAGCGATCTCGGCCTCGACATGGCGCAACTGGAAGCCGCAACGCCGCGCGTGCCGATGGGCGGTCCATTCGTTCCGGTAAAACTTCCGCCCAATGCCGGCGCCTTCGAGCGCCAGCTCTACCGGATCAACATCACCCGCGGCCAGGTCGAGCGCCTCAACCGCACGCTCGCGCTCGTGCCCTATCGCAAGCCGGTGGTCGGCGAGGTCGAATTCACCAGCGGATTCGGGGTCCGCAGCGATCCGTTCCTCGGCCGCCCGGCGATGCACACCGGTCTGGATTTTCGCGCCGCCATGGGAGACCCGGTACGCGCCACCGCGAACGGCAAAGTGGCGTCGGCGGGATGGAGCGGCGGCTATGGCCGCATGGTGGAGATCGACCACGGCAACGGCCTGTCGACCCGCTACGGTCATCTGTCCGAAATCGACGTCAAGGTCGGCGACCAGATCAGGATCGGCCAGGTAATCGGCGAGGTCGGCTCGACGGGGCGGTCGACCGGACCGCATCTGCATTATGAAACGAGGATCGACGGCGAAGCGGTCGATCCGCAGAAATTCTTGCGCGCCGGCGTGCGGCTGGCCGCGGGATAAAACGCCCCCGCGCAGCCAACCGGCTAGTGTCCGACCTCGCCGGTGATGACGTCGCCGAACAGCCGCCAGGCCTCGCCGTCGAACCGCATCAGCTGCATCTGCTCGATCGGGAAGAAGTCATCCGGGCCGGTATTGACCTTGATGCCTGGCAGCATCACGTCGCTTGAAAAATTCTTGAGACTGGCGGCCTGCTTCATGACGTTCTCGCGGGTGAGCTCGTCGCCGCACTGCTTGAGCACCTGCACCATGGTCTGCGCCGCGGCATAGCCGTAGACATTGTTGTTGTTGGTCTTGTCACCGTCCGGATAATATTTGTCCATGAATTCCCGCCACGTCTTCACGCCCGGATCGTCCTTCCAGGCCGGATCAGTGGGATCCTTGAGGTAAGCCGTGGAGATGATGTCCTTGGCGAATTCGATGCCTGCCGGCTTCAACACGCCGGCCACCGAGGTCGAGACGTTCGCGAGGAAGAATTTCGGCTTCCAGCCGAGTTCACCGACCTTGCGGATCGCCTGCGCCGATCCCTTCGGCGCGGCCCATGAGAAGAAGATATCGGCGCCGGAATCGTGCAGCGCGACGATCTGCGAATCGATCGAGGGGTCGCTGACCTCATAGGATTTGTCGGCGATGATCATACTGGCCTTGTCGCCTAGCCCGTCGCGCAGCCCCTTGACCTGGTCGCGGCCGGCGTCGTCGTTCTGCCAGAACACGGCGATCTTGCCGGCGGGAAAGTGTTCGAGGATGTACTTGGCGTAGATGCGCCCCTCGCTCTGGTAGTTGGGCTGCCAGCCCATGGTCCACGGGAAATTCTTCGGATCGCCCCATTTGGTCGCGCCGGTGGCGACGAAGAGCTGCGGCACCTTCTTGGCGTTCATGTATTTCTGGATCGCCGAGTTGGACGGCGTTCCCAGGGGCTGAAAGAGAAAAAGCACCTCGTCGCCTTCGACCAGCTTGCGGGCCTGCTCGATCGCCTTGGGTGGACTATAGGCGTCGTCATAGCTGATGAAATTGATCTTGCGGCCGTTGATGCCGCCTTCGGCGTTGACCTTGTTGAAATAGGCGGCTTCGGTCTTGCCGATCACGCCATAGGAGGAGGCCGGCCCGCTATAGGGCATGGTATTGCCGATCTTGATCTCGGTATCACTGGCGCCCGGATCGTATTTCTTCTCCGCGTTCGCCGTTGTTGCGGTCATTGCCGCAGCGGCGGCAAACACCGCCATGGCCATCAGGCCTCGCTTGCGAGCCGGCATCGTTCCCTCCCCTTGGCGTATTATTTTTTGCAAGTCTTATTTTCCACAAGTCTCGCAAGTCGGGCGCGGCCTTGCAAGCACGGGCTTATGCCGCGGCGCGAAACGGCATTGTTGCATCCGGCCAATTATGATTGATGCAGGGCAACAACTGTCACTTACAAGGCCCAAAGGCTTGGCACCGAACAGACGAATTGGCGCGCGACACCCGAGGCTCGGCGAAGCCGGCTTTCGCGCGGCGCGATGGCTCGCGACGCGATTGATGGGGCTGGCGGGATTTCATCGGCTCGGCTCGGACTTTGCGCAGGCGCGGATCGCGCACGTCCGCGACAAGCTTCAGCGCGGGGAAACGGTCTATCTCGCGGGGCTGGCGCCTCCCGGCACGCATAATTCGGGAGTCGCGCTGGTCGAGGTAACCAGGGCCGATGGACCGCGCCTGATCGTCAACAACGAGGAAGAGCGCTTTTCCGGCAACAAGCACACGACGGAATATCCGGGCGGCTCGATCGATGCGATGGTGGCGACGCTGCGCGGCATGGGGCGCGATATCGGGGATATCGACGCCTGGCTGACAACTTGGGACTACCCGGATCTCGCCGGCACGATTGCCCGCTCGGTGCTGGAGGAAGCCCCCCAAAGCCTGAAACTGTTGCACACCACGGAAGCCGCCGGCTTTGACGGCCGCAGGCTCGATCAGATGACCCGGACGCCGAAGATCCTCGCCCGGCAACTCGGCCTTGCCGAGCGGGTGCCGCTGATCTGCATGCCGCACCACGATAACCATGCCTGGTTTTCCTTTGCCGCCTCCCCGTTCGCCGACCACGACGAGCCCGTGGCCATCGCGGTGCTCGACGGCACCGGCGACATCGGATCGATCTCGCTCTATGTCGTCGAGAACGGCGAGATGAGGAAGCTGTATTGCAACGACAGCATGTTCGACTCGCTCGGCGCCTTCTACAGCGTGATTTCATCGACGCAAGGCGGCTGGACGTGGCTCTCCAGCGAAGGCCGCTACATGGGCGCCGCGGCATGGGGCGACATGAACCGCGCCAGCAATCCCTATTACGCGCGATTGAAGAACGTCCTCGATTTCGGCAAGCGCGGCGAGGTCCGGATCAACCGCGCGCTGGCCAACTGGTACTGCGATCCCTTCGCTCACCCCTACAAGGCCGCGCTGATCGACATTCTCGGTGAGCCGCTCAGGCCGGATCAGCTCTGGAATCCCGACGCGGTGCTGCGCGTCGAGGACATCCATCACCGGCCCGACACAAAGGATCGTCTCGACAAGGCCGCGGCGACGCAACTGGTGTTCGAGGACGCGATGATCCATGTCGTGGATCATCTCTTGCGCTCGACCGGCGCAAACCGGCTGGTGCTGACGGGCGGCGTGGCGCTGAACGCGGTCGGCAACATGCGGCTGCTCGAGCATTTCGGCGAGGCGTGGTTTTCGAGCGCGCAACAGCGCAAGGCCCGCCTGCATCTGTGGGTGCCGCCGACGCCCGGCGACCCCGGCGTAGCCATCGGC
This sequence comes from Bradyrhizobium sp., assembly GCA_049582465.1. Taxonomy (GTDB): domain Bacteria; phylum Pseudomonadota; class Alphaproteobacteria; order Rhizobiales; family Xanthobacteraceae; genus Bradyrhizobium. The sequence goes on from JBAUUA010000192.1 coordinate 6,458, forward strand.
GCGGCCTGGCTGTTCGCGCATCTCGCCGGCAGCCCGCGCGGTGCGCCGATGACGCATGCCTTCTATTGCGGCCTGCCGCCGTCGCGAGAGGACATCGCGGCGGCGCTTGCAGCCGACGACATTGCCTCGAAGCGGATCGGAGATATCTCGACCGCCGAAGGCCGCGACGCCGTGGCCGATCTGATGGCGTTCATGGTCGCGCACAACGGCGTCATCGCGCTTTATCAGGGCGCGGCCGAAACCGGCCCCCGCGCGCTCGGCCATCGCTCGATCCTTGCCAACCCCTGCGACGCCAAGGCGCGCGAACTTCTCAACGAGAGGGTAAAATACCGCGAAGCGATCCGCCCTCTCGCGCCGATGGCGACGCTGGAGGCGGCGAGGGAATATTTCGAGTTGCTCGAAGGCGCCTCCGACGCCGGCTACAACGCCTACAATTACATGGTGCTGACAGCGCAATCGAAGCCGCGCGCACGCGAAAAAATTCCAGCGGTGATCCATGCCGACGGCACCGGGCGGATCCAGATCGTGCGCGCGCAAGACGATCCCCTGACCTACGCATATTTGAAGGCGCTGGGCCGGCGCATCGGCGTGGAGATCTCCGTCAACACCTCCTTCAACGTCGCAGGACCCATTGCGCAGACGCCTCGCCAGGCGATCGACACACTGCGCCGATCAAGGGGTCTCGACGTGGTGCTGCTGGTGGCCGATGACAGCACGGTTACCGCGGCCTGGCACGGGGGCGAACGCGATAGCGGAAGGTTTACCGGCTGGCTGAAGCAATGGGAAAACGCGCCCGGCGTGAGAATGGGCCGGCGGTAAGGTTGATGGGTTAGCTTAATCAGCGACTTCAGTTGCACCGTGACCCCAGCGCATTATCGTTCGCATACCGGATATTTTCATCGTTAAGACCGGTATCGGCAAAGTCGGCGGCCGACCAGAATTTGCCGAACACCCCGTTGGATCGTGAACGTTCGATGCGTGCGCAAAGCCAGGACCGGCTTCGAATATTGAACCTCAGTCCGAAGCCCGCCTGGACCGAGGTCTGGCATCTCTGGAAGATTATCATTCCGCGGCGATCGATCAGCGGACGATTGCTGACCGGCCAGGTTTGGCGGCGGTATGACGGCCGCCGATGGATCTACAAGAAATTTACTGAATACACCGACTGATCTCGGGGTTTGCACTCCCGCACGGCTTCCGCCATGCACACGCGAGCCTTCCGCTCCACAAGGTAGGTGGTGCCCTCCTTCTTGCCGCAATCCTCGTGTGCTCTTCCATCCCTTGCAATGGGGTGGAGGGCGATGCCGTGAAATTAAGCAGGACCGTGACGCTGACAAGCTTTGCCATCGGCGCAAGCTTGATCTTGGGGTTTCTCTCGCCGACGGCCTACGGCGCACAAATGGAATGCTCGGCCGGAAAGCTTCAAGGCCGCTACGTTTTCACCGGCCAGGGCATCAATCTCCATTACGGCGCGTTCGACTTTGACGGCGCCGGCAAATTCCTGGGCAAGCAGACGTCGCTGCGCCACACCGTCGCGCAACGCGAGACGCTGAGGGGCACGTATACTCTGGATGCCGACTGCACGGGAACGATGACGCTCGAAGGCCAGCCCGGCGGCCCGGCGCATTGGGACGTCTTTGTGACCGCCGATGGCAGGAAGGGGCGCATGATCCGCACCGATTCCGGCGCGGCGGGCGTCCGCACCTTCGAACAATAACGCCGGCTCTTCTACCCGAATCGAGCGGACGGGCTTGACTAGCGTGTCGCGCCCTTCGAGCGCGACAAGATCTCGATCATTTTGGCTTCGTCGTCGTCCGGCGCATGGGCTTTCGCGCGTGCATAGGCCTCGACCGCCGCGCGTCCCATCAAAGGCGTGCTGGACAACAGGCTCTCGGCCAGCGCCACCGCGTAAGCGGCATCCTTGTGGCGCAGCGCCGCGGTGAAGGTCGCGCCGGCGAAATCGCGCGCCGCCATCCGCTTGGAATGTCGTATCACCTGTGGACTGGCGGCGACGCCTGTTTCGACCGCCTCCAGCACCAGCTTCATGTCGAGGCCGGCCTGCTCGGCGATCGCAAGGCCCTCGGCGATGCCGGCGATCTGGATCGCGCCCATCAAATTGTTGATCAGCTTGTAGACGGTGCCGCTGCCGACCGCCCCGAAATGCCGGATCGTAGAGGAGAGCGGCACGAGAAACGGCCGCGCGCGTTCGAGGTCCGCGGGCTCGGCGCCGACCAGCAGGGTCAGTTTCCCGCTCGCAGCCGCATCCGGAAGGCCCGTGACCGGACAATCGATATAGACCAGCCCGCGTCCGCGCAATTCGCGGGAAAGATCGAGCGCATGCCGATAGGACACGGTCGAACACTCGATCGCGAGCGCGCCGGCTTTCGCGGCCGAAGCCGCGCCGTCCTTGCCGAGCCACACGGTGCGCGAGGCCTCGTCATCGGCGACCATGGTCACGATGGCGTCGGCGCCATCGGCGGCATCCGCCGGAGACGAAGCCCACCGCGCCCCGATCAGGTCCTCGGCCTTCGCCTTGCTGCGATTGAAGACCGCGACCTCAAAACTCGCGTCGAGATACCGGCCGGCCATGCCATGGCCCATGCGCCCGAGACCGATGAATGCGACCCTTGCCATGCGCTAATCCACATCCTCGACCGCGCCCGGCGAGGTGCCGAAGGCGCGCTGCGCCAAAGTCGCCGCCATGAATTCGTCGAGGTCGCCGTCGAGCACGCCCGAGGTGTCCGAGGTCTGCACACCGGTGCGCAGGTCCTTCACCATCTGATAGGGCTGCAGCACATAGGAGCGGATCTGGTGGCCCCAGCCGATTTCGGTCTTGGCAGCCTGGTCGGCGGCGGCCTGCGCCTCGCGCTTCTTCAGTTCGATCTCGTAGAGCCGCGCGCGCAGCATGTCCCAGGCCTGCGCCCGGTTCTTGTGCTGGGAGCGCCCGGCCTGACAGACCACCGCAACCCCGGTCGGAATGTGCGTCAGCCGCACCGCCGATTCGGTCTTGTTGACGTGCTGGCCGCCGGCGCCTCCCGAGCGCATGGTGTCGGTGCGCACGTCACTTTCCTTGATGTCGATCTTGATGCTGTCGTCGACGACCGGAAACACGGCGACGCTGGAGAACGAGGTGTGCCGGCGCGCGTTGGAATCGTAGGGCGATATCCGCACCAGCCGGTGCACGCCGCCCTCGGTCTTCAGCCAGCCATAGGCGTTATGACCGGATATCTGGATGGTGGCGGACTTGATGCCGGCCTCTTCGCCCTGCGTCTCCTCCAGGTATTCGACCTTGAAGCCGTGCTTTTCGGCCCAGCGCGTGTACATGCGCAGGAGCATCTCGGCCCAGTCCTGGCTTTCGGTGCCGCCGGCGCCGGCGTGAACCTCGAGATAGGAATCGAAGCGGTCGGCTTCGCCCGACAGCAGGGCTTCCAGCTCGCGGCGGGCGACTTCCCTTTTCAGGTTCTTCAGCGCGGTCTCGGCCTCAGCGACGACGCCGGCATCGTTCTCGGCTTCGCCGAGTTCGATCATGCCGACATTGTCCTCGAGTTCGCGCTCGACCTTGCCGATGCCGTTGAGCGAATCCTCCAGCGAGGTCCGCTCCTGCATCAGCTTCTGCGCCTTCTGGGGATCGTTCCAGAGATCGGGGGCTTCGGCGAGCTTGTTCAGCTCCGCCAGACGTGCCGTGGATTGTTCAACGTCAAAGATGCCTCCTCAGCAGCCCGACTGACTGCTTGATCTCTTCGACTAGGCGTTCGACTTCGGCGCGCATGGGTTCTCTGATCTGCGGCCCTCGCGCCGCTTGACTTTGTTTCGACGCGTTTTCCGACGCGAACCGGGGTCCACTTCACTCGAAAACGCTACGTGACGATGAAGGGGATGTAGCGGCGGACGCCGCAAAGCGCAATCGCTTCGCGCGTTTTCTTGGCGCGAACCGGCCTGTCCCCGGTCGCGCTAATAGAGCCCGCCGGTCCCGGGACGGAACAGGCTGCCATCCCCGTCGGCAGCAGGCTGCAAGGTACGGCCGTCGGCATCGGCGACGCCCATGATCGCGTAATTGTCCGGCGGCGCGGTGCCCGGCTTGAAGGCTTCGAGGATGGTCTTGGCATTGCTGCCCGGGCCGGCGCGCATGCCGGTCATGGAATCGACCCTGATCAGCTTGATACCCGGAGGTATCCGGAATGGAGTGGCAGGCTTGTCGGCCAGCGCAAGCTTCATGAAATCCCTGGCGATGGGTGCTGCGGTGTGCCCCGCTTGCGCGGTTCGGCCCAGGCTGCGGGGCTTGTCGTAGCCAAGATAGAGACCGACCACGAGGTCCGGCGAAAAGCCCACGAACCAGAGATCTTTTGCTTCGTTGGAGGTGCCGGTCTTGCCGGCGATCGGCTTGCCCACGTCGCGCATCACGGTCGCCGTGCCGCCCTGCACCACGCCCTCCATCATCGAGGTGATCTGGTAGGCCGTCATCACATCCAGCACCTGTTCGCGGCGATCCACGAGCTGCGGCTCGCCCTGGTTCTTCCAGCCGCCGGGCGCGTCGCAGCCGCGGCATTCGCGCGCATCATGCTTGAAGATAGTGTGGCCGTAGCGGTCCTGAATGCGATCGATCAGCGTCGCCTTCACCCGCCGCCCGCCATTGGCG
>JBAUUA010000193.1:0-3078 GCA_049582465.1 Bradyrhizobium sp.
TCAACGCACAACTCATCGTGCTGAAGGAATTTCCTTCTCGCTATCGCAAAGTGCTTCACCGCTTCGTGCAATGCGGCTTCGCGCGCGCGCCGAGCATGCCGATGACGATGCTCGACATCGGATATGACAGCTTCGGCACCTACATGGTCAAGGCGCTGAAAAGCTCAACGCGAAGGAAATTGCGCAAGAAGCTCGAGGCGACGGCCGGCGTATCAGACATTCGCATGAGCATCACCGACGACGCGGCAAGTTTCGTCGATGAGATTTATCCGCTCTATCTGCAGGTGTTCGAGCGCTCACGGATGCAATTCGAGAAGCTCACCAAGGATTTTTTCCGTCAGATCGGCCAACGAATGAGCGACAAGGTCCGATTCTTCGCGTGGCGTCGCGGAAACACTCTGGTGGCCTTCAGCCTTTGCATGGTGCAAGGAGACTCGCTGTACGCGGAATATGTGGGCTTTGATTACTCCGTTGCACTCGACCTGCATCTCTATCACTACGTCGTTCGGGACATGATCAGTTGGGGGATCAGCAAAGGGTATAAATGGTTCCGCAGCAGCGGCCTGAACTATGATCCGAAGCTGCATATGAGGCACCAGCTCGACCCAATCGATCTATACGTGCGCCACACGTCGGCCGTTCCAAATGCAATTTTCAGGTTGGCGCTGCCCTGGATCGTACCGGTGCGCTACGATGCGACACTAAAGCTGTTTCCAGACTACAAAGAACTTTGGTGACAATCCTGCATCTCGCTCCAACCTGGGAGGCGCTCATGACACACGATATGGCCAAGTTATTTGCGCTGCATGAACATGATCATTACGCAATACATCGGCGACACCTCAACGAGCAGATGGTGCGGGTGCTCAAAGCAATCGGCTACGACGTTGGCTTTTGCCGTGGCAAGGGCCAGTATCTCTACGATCGGGACGGCAGCCGTTACCTCGACCTATTGAGTGGTTTTGGAGTCTTTGCCATCGGGCGAAATCATCCCGCCTTGTGTGAGGCGTTGAAAAGCGTTCTCGACAGCGATCTTCCCAATCTGGTCCAAATGGATGTGTCGACTTTAGCCGGCATTCTCGCCGAGCGACTGCTGGCGCATGTGCCCTATCTCGATAAAGTCTGCTTCGTGAACTCCGGATCGGAAACAGTCGAGGCAGCCATCAAATTCGCGCGAGCAGCAACGGGCCGGCCTGGGATGATTTACTGCGAGCATGCATTCCACGGTCTCACCAATGGCGCGCTGTCTCTTAATGGCGACGACATTTTCCGAGAAGGCTTCGAGCCCTTGCTGCCCCACTGTGTCCGCATTCCATTTAACGATCTTGTTGCGCTCGAGAAGGCACTTCATTCACGCACAATTGCCGCATTCATCGTCGAGCCTATCCAGGGTAAAGGGGTAAACGTCCCCGATGATGATTATCTCAGACTTGCCGCGGATCTCTGCCGGCGCCACGGCACCTTGTTCGTCGCGGATGAAGTGCAGACCGGATTGGGCCGCACCGGCCGCTTCCTGGCGGTTGAACACTGGAACGTCGAGCCGGATATGGTTCTCCTTGCAAAAACACTGTCGGGCGGACATGTTCCGGTTGGAGCAGTTCTCACACGAAAATGGATTTTTGACAAAGTCTTTGATCGCATGGAGCGTGCCGTAGCCCACGGATCGACATTCGGGGCAAATGACCTGGCAATGGCGGCCGGAATTGCGACACTGGATGTGCTCAGGTCGGAGCAGCTGGTCGAAAAAGCAGCGCAGACCGGAGAACGATTGCTGCGCGCCTTTGCCGAAATGACTCAACGTTACGAGTTTCTATGTGAGGCACGCGGCAAGGGATTGATGATTGGTATCGAGTTCGGTCCACCAAGATCATTCAAACTCAAGGCATCATGGCACGCCCTCGAGGCGGCGAGGACGGGTCTGTTCAGTCAGCTCATTACGATCCCGCTTTTCAAAGAGCATAAGTTGCTGAGCCAAGTCTCCAGTCATGCTGGCCATACGATCAAGCTGCTGCCCGCACTTGTCATCTCCGATTCCGACTGTGATTGGATCTTGAACGGTTTTAACTCCGTCATTGCCGAAAGCCACCGCGTCCCTGGTGCCATATGGTCGCTCGGAAAAACCCTGGTCGGCCATGCGATGCAAGCGAAAACATGATTATTTACATGGCCAAGACCACGCCAACGGGCTGCCCGTTTCCATGGTTCAATGTCGTCAATAGTTACGCCATCCGCGTGGAGCCCGGACGTTCTCTGCCTTAGACGAGTTTCAATATCGGAAGACGGGGCTGGACAGCCAAATCACTGATTTGCCCGGTCGGGTTGTTTGCGATAGCGTTTTCGGGGTCGGATTGAGCCGAACCAGCATTTGCATTACATCTGCTGCGATCGCATCCAACCTTCGATGGACCACAGCGCCTGACATGACGAACCGGCATCGGATCTGGGTCGAACATGCCAGCGGACGCATCGCGGTCGCGCGATGGGGGGACGCCGGCAAGCCGCCTGCCCTGCTGGTGCACGGCACCGGTTTCGTCGCCGAGGTCTGGGACGAGGTCGCGCGCGCGCTTGCTCACCGATACACGGTCTATGGCATCGACCGCCGCGGCCATGGCGCCAGCCACAAGCCTTCCTACGACCAGTACCACTTCCTCGATTTCGCGTCCGATGTCTGTGCCGTGATCGAGACGTTCGGCCTGACGGATATCTTCGGTGTCGGACATAGCGCGGGCGCCACCGACCTTCTGCTCGCCGCGCACCTTATGCCCGGCCGTTTCTCGCGCCTGTTTGTGATGGAGCCGACCATCATGGATCCGCGCGCGCCGGGCGATGGCGGGCTGAGCGAGAGGGCCGCCGCTTCCGTGCAGGGAACGCTGCGCCGACAGCCCGAATTCGAGCACGCCGCCGCAGCATTCAGCCGTTATCGCGCGGCGCCGGCGTTCGCGGATTGGTCGGAATACGCCCTCTGGGCCTATATCCGGCACGGCTTCGAGACACTGCATGACGGCCGGGTGCGCCTGCTGTGCCGGCCGGAAATCGAAGCGGCGATGCTGCGGCCAATATTCGAGGCGATGGAGCAGA
>JBAUUA010000194.1:0-3779 GCA_049582465.1 Bradyrhizobium sp.
GGGCAGCACCTGGGCGACGCTCGCGCGCGGCTCCCTACCTTCGCGGATCGCCGCGACGAACTCCCGGTCCTGCAGCTCGATGCCGTTCATCGAGACGTCGACCTGGGACACGTCGATCTTGTTTTCCTTGCCGTCGACGAGGTCGTCGTAGCGCGCGATGTACGTTCCCGTGTCACCGATATAGCGAAAGAATGTCCCCAGCGGCCCGTCGTTGTTGAACGACAGTGACAGCGTGCAGATGGCGCCACTCGCCGATTTCAGCTGGATCGACATGTCCATCGCGATCCCGAGCGTCGGGTGGATCGGACCCTGAACCGCATTGGCCTTCACGATCGGCGAGCGCGCCTGGTAGGCGAACAGGTCCACCGTATGCGCCGCATGGTGCCACAAGAGATGGTCGGTCCAGCTGCGCGGCTGGCCCAGCGCATTCATGTTCGAGCGGCGGAAGAAGAACGTCTGCACGTCCATCTGCTGGATGTTGAAGTCGCCGGCGACGATCTTCTTGTGCACCCATTGATGGCTGGGGTTGAAGCGGCGGGTATGGCCGCACATCGCGACCAGCCCGGTTTTCTTCTGCAGGTCGACGACCGCCTTTGCATCGGCCAGCGAATCGGCCAGCGGAATCTCGACCTGCACATGCTTGCCGGCCTTCATGCAGGCGATCGACTGCGCCGCGTGCATTTGCGTCGGCGTGCAGAGGATGACCGCATCGACCTCCTTCAGCGCGAGGCTGTCGGCGAGGTCGGTCGAGGCGTGCGCGATACCGTATTTGGCGGCGACTTCCTTGGTCGGCTCCAGCCTCCGGCCCACCAGCGACACGACCTCGACGCCGTCGATGTTCTTGATGCCGTCCAGATGCTTGATGCCGAATGCGCCCGCGCCGGCGAGCGCCACTTTGATGGTCTTGGTCACGTCAATTGTTCTCCAGAATCAGATGGCCCACGGCGGTGTTGCTGGCGGGCACATGGTAAAAGCGGTGGCGCACCGTCGGCGGCTTGCCGCCATTGACGTCGCTCATGGCGCCGCGCGCGATCAGCCACATCACCAGCTCGATGCCTTCGCTGCCGGCTTCGCGCACATAGTCGATATGCGGCATGGCGGCGAGCTTTTCGGGCTCGGCGATCAGCCGGTCGAGGAAGGCGCTGTCCCACTCCTTGTTGATCAGGCCGGCGCGCGGTCCCTGCAGCTGGTGGCTCATGCCCCCGGTGCCCCAGATCTGCACGTTGAGCGGCTCGTCGTAGGATTCGATCGCCTTGCGGATCGCGTTGCCGAGCATGTAGCAGCGCCGGCCCGAGGGCACCGGGTACTGCACCACGTTGACCGCGAACGGGATCACCGGACATGGCCACGCCTGCGGCTGGCCGCACATCAGGCTCAGCGGCACGGTGAGGCCGTGGTCGACGTCCATCTTGTTGACGATGGTCAAATCGAAATCGTCCTGGATCACCGACTGCGCGATGTGCGCGGCGAGCTTCGGATGGCCGATCACCTTCGGCACCGGCCTCGGACCCCAGCCCTCGTCCGCAATCGCGAACTCGGGCGCGGTGCCGATCGCGAACGTCGGGATGATGTCGAGGCTGAAGGCGTTGGCGTGATCGTTGTAGACGAGGAAGACGACGTCCGGCTTCTGATCCTTCAGCCACTGCTTGGAGAAGTCATAGCCCTTGAAGACCCCCTGCCAATAGGGCTCGGCGGTCTTGCCGAGGTCGAGCGCGGCGCCGACGGCCGGCACATGCGAGGTGTAGACGCTCGCCGAGATACGGGCCATCACTTCTTCTCCCCAACGTAGCGGTTGCCTTCGATCGAACGGCCGCCGCCGACCATCATGTTCCGGTATTCCTCTTCGCTCATCCCGGTCATGCTTCCGGCCATCTGCTGGAAGCTCTTGCCGTCGGTCGCGCCGATCTTGGAGAGGAAGTAGATATTGCCGCCGAGCGCGATGCAGCGATTGAGGTCGCGCGCGAGCACGGCCTGCTTCTGCTCCTCGCTCATCGGCCATTCGTCGAGATAGGCGCGCTCATTGGCCTTGAAGCGGGCGCGGTTGTCGGCCTTCATCAGGGACATGCAGAACTGGTTCAGGTGATAGCCCTGGCGCGACATGTCGGCGTCGAAGATCGTGGTGCCGGGCACATCCTTGTAGGGTTTGTCGAGTGACATGGGATCGTCTCCTCAGGATTGTTCGGGCCAATAGAGCCGCATCGGATTGTCGACCAGCAGTTTGCGTTGCAGTTCCGGTGTGGTCGCAATGTGCGGAATGAAATCGACCAGCAGGCCGTCGTCGGGCATGTGGTCCTTCAGATTGGGGTGCGGCCAGTCGGTGCCCCACAGAACCCGATCGGGGAAGGTCTCGACGATGCGCCGGGCGAACGGGATCACGTCGCGATAGGCGTTCTGCTCGCCGTTCAGCGCGGGCGGCCCCTTGACCGACAGCCGCTCCGGGCAGCTCACCTTGGACCAGACGTTCTGGTGCTCCCGCATGAATTTGACGAACAGCTCGAATTCGGGGCCATCGACCGGCTTGCTGACGTCGGGCCGTCCCATGTGATCGACCACGACCGTGGTCGGCAGCGAGGTGAAGAAATCCCACAATTCGGGCAGATCGACCGCCTCGAAATAGATCACGACGTGCCAGCCCAGTTTGGCGATGCGGCCGGCGATCTCGATCAACTCGTCCTTCGGCGTGAAATCGACCAGACGCTTGACGAAATTGAAACGCACGCCGCGCACGCCGGCCTCATGCATGGAACGAAGTTCCGCATCGCTGACGCTGCGCTTGACGGTCGCAACCCCGCGCGCCTTGCCGCCGGAATGGACGAGGGCGTCGATCATCGCGCGATTGTCGGCGCCGTGGCAGGTGGCCTGGACCACCACGTTGCGGGCGAAGCCGAGGTGATCGCGCAGGGCATAGAGCTGCTGCTTTGAGGCGTCGCAGGGCGTGTATTTGCGCTCCGGCGCGAAAGGAAATTCGGCGCCCGGGCCGAACACATGGCAATGCGCATCCACCGCGCCGCCCGGCACCTTGAAGCGCGGCTTTGAAGGACCGGCGTACCAGTCCAGCCAGCCAGGTGTTTTCTCGAATTGTGTTTTCTGAAATTGGGTTTTCTGATCCGTCACGGTGTCACTCATTTGGTGTCCTTTGGCATCGCGAGGATCCGGTCGGCCTCGGTGCGCCAATCCGGGCTCCTGGCAAATTCCCTGGTGCCTTTCGCACCGAACAGGCCCTCATCGGCGAGATCGGCGACCCAGGCCTGGCGTTCGGCCGTGCCTTGCGCCGACCATGGCGTCAAACCGATATCGCGCACGGTCTCGGCCACCTCGCGCACTTCCTCGGCTCGTCGGCGGCCATGTTCGATGACACGCTGGAAAAAGTAGGCGCCCTGCTTCTCCCAGTTGATGCCGGGAAACGTCTCCGCCAGCGACGCCAGCACCGCGTCCTCGACGCCGTAGGCCCGCGCCGTGGTGAAACTTTCGATCACCATGGCTTCCATGCCCTTGATCATGATGCTGCGGCACATCTTGACCGCCGAGGCGATGCCGAGCTGTTCACTGGCGACCTTGGCGTCGAAGCCGAGTTCGACCAGCAACGGCGCCAGATCCCTTGCATTGCCGCCGCCCAGCAACAGCGGCACCTTGATGCGGTACGGCGGAACTGAGGTCATGACGGCGCCCTCGACATAGCGTCCGCCGGCGTCGTCGATCAACCCGGCGGCGCGCCGTTTGGCGCCGGGCGAAGCCGAGTTGAAATCGAGAAACCAGGCGCCCCTCTTCACGGCGGGCGC
>JBAUUA010000195.1:0-1924 GCA_049582465.1 Bradyrhizobium sp.
GCGGCCATCCAGTTGACGTTGCCGCGCAGCGTGTTGATCTCGCCATTATGGGCGATCATCCGGTACGGATGCGCCAGCGACCAGGTCGGGAAGGTGTTGGTCGAGAACCGCTGATGCACCAGCGCCAGCGCGCTCTCGAAGTCAGGCTCGCTCAGGTCCGGATAGTACTTGCCGAGCTGGTCGGCGAGGAACATGCCCTTGTAGACCACGGTGCGGCACGACATCGACACCGGGTAGTAACCGGCGAGGCCGCGGTCGCGGCGCTGATAGATCGCCTGCGAGATCGACTTGCGCAGGATGTAGAGCTTGCGCTCGAACTCGTCCTCGGTCTTCGCCGCGCCGTTGCGGCCGATGAACACCTGCATGTGCGCGGGTTCGGTCGGCTTGACGGTGACGCCGAGCGAGGAATTGTCGGTCGGCACGTCGCGCCAGCCGAGCAGCATCAGTCCTTCGGCCTTGATCTGGTCGGCGATGATGCTCTTGATGACCTTCCGCCACGCCGTCTCCTTCGGCATGAACAGCGCGCCGACGGCGTAGTCGCCGGGCTTCGGCAGCTGAAAGCCGATCTCGGCCGCCTTGCGCGCGAAGAAGTCGTGCGGGATCTGCACCAAGATGCCGGCGCCGTCGCCGGCGCGTGGATCGGCGCCGACCGCGCCGCGGTGCTCGAGGTTGCAGAGAATGTTGAGCGCGTCGCAGACGATCTGATGCGACTTCTTGCCCTTGATGTTGGCGATGAAGCCGACGCCGCAGGAATCCTTCTCCAGCGAGGGATCGTAGAGACCTTCGGCGGGCGGACGCCAGTCGTGCTCGCGCAAGGGATTTTCAAGCGCGCGCGCTTCCGGTTTCGAATCCGGGGCCACCGACAGCGCATCGCTCAAGATGTTTTCGCGCTCGAATTCCGACCCGCTCATCTCAATCCTCTCAATAAGGCTGAAGGCCTCACCGTTCGTCGGCGCACCTTGGGCGTTCTGCGGCACCCACCGGGCCACCGCTCGTCCGTTGCGAGCCGCAATTTCATAAATTCAGGCCTGGGCGTTCAACGTCCCCGACGAACGGCCTTGCCTGCACCTTCTCGGCGGCCGAAGCGCCGAATTTTCGTTGCAATCCCCGTGCCGGGCTTGCCTCGCAAATGAGACAGCTTTGCTGTCCTAACTCCGACCATGCCAAATTTTTTTCTATCACACAAGCGCGTGAAAGTCGCCCGCTGCATGGCGCGTCCACCGCTGCGGCATGGCCGGCCGAGACCTGCGGATTTAAGGCAAACGCGCCGCGATCCGGCCCAAGGTCCGCCGAATTCGGCGCTGAATTTAGCACATGGGAAAAGGAGCAAAAAGCTCCAGGCGTGAGCATTGGCAGGAGCGATCGATGAAGTTGTTCACGGGATGGGTGTTGTCGGCCGGGCTGGTCCTTACCGCTGTGGCTGCAAATGCGCAGGTCGTGGTGCCGGACCCGAACGGCCGGCCGGCCTACGCCGTCGTCTCCGATTTCGAGGGGCCCTACGCGGCGATGCCGCCGGACGCGCCGGTGCCGCCGCGCTACGGCGTGCCGGCGCCGCGCTATGGCTACGGGCCGACCCTGTTACCGCCGCAGGAGGTCTACTCGGTGGTGCGCGACGGCGGATTTTCTCCGCTCGGCGCGCCGCGACTGCGCGGTTTCGTCTACTCCATCGCGGTGGTCGATCGCCGCGGTGACGACGGGCGGCTGGTGATCGACGCCCGCAACGGACGGATCCTCCGTTTCATGCCGGCCTATCGGATGGGCGACAATTTCCGCGGGGATATGACCTATGGCCCGGTTGGGCCTCCGCCGGCGACCAGCCCGGGCGGGCCGCGGCCGCCGGCCTCGATCCCGCATCTGGCGAGCCGCTCGCCCTCATCGGTGCCGCTGCCCAAGGCCTCGCCGCCGCGAACCGACGAAATGAAGC
>JBAUUA010000196.1:0-4476 GCA_049582465.1 Bradyrhizobium sp.
GCCACGGGAACGCGCGGATTGACCATCACGCAGGGCATGACCGGCAGCGCCAGCGGCAGCAGCGTCTCGCCGACGCCGGTCATGACGCAGGCGCGCGAATTAAGACAAACCGGCACGTCGGCGCCGGTCAGCCGCGCTACTTCGATCAGGCGGGGGTCCTCGACGGCAAGGTTGTTGGCGCGTGCCAGCAGCCGCAGCGCCGCGGCAGCGTCCGCCGAGCCGCCGCCAATTCCGGCCGCGACCGGCAGCACCTTGTCGAGCACGAACGCGCCGCGCTCGAGCTTCGGCACCTTCTCGCCGAGCAGCTTGGCGGCCTTGAACACCAAATTGTCCGATGTCTCGCCGCAGGCCTGCGCCAGCGGTCCGGTGGTAACGAGCTGCAGCTCCGGTCCGACCGAAAGACTGACGTGGTCGGCGCAATCGGCGAACGCAACCAGGCTTTCGAGGTCGTGATAACCGTCGACGCGTCGTCCAACCACCCGCAGGGTCAGGTTGACCTTGGCACGCGCATCCTCGACCAGCGCCCCCATTGGCGATAAGCCCCCTCGATCAGACCTTGCGATCAGCCGCCCTTGTCGTCTTCTTTTTTCTTGTCCGCGGAAGCAGCCGAGGACGGGGTGGCGACGTCGGGAAGACCGTTCTCAATCTTGGCCTCGATCTTGGGCAGATCCTCCGGCTCGGGCTTCAGGTCGCGGGCATGAGCCCACTGGAATTTCGCTTCCAGCGTGCGGCCGACGCGCCAATAGGCGTCGCCGAGATGGTCGTTGATGGTCGGGTCCTCGGGCTTGAGATCGATCGCGCGTTCGAGGTTCTTCACCGCGTCGTCGTAATTGCCGATGCGGAAATAGGCCCAGCCCAGCGAGTCCACGATGTAGCCGTCGTCGGGGCGCTGCTCGACGGCGCGCTTGATCATCTTCATGCCTTCGTCGAGATTGACGCCCTGGTCGATCCAGGAATAGCCGAGATAGTTCAGCACGTGCGGCTGCTCGGGCTGCAGTTCGAGCGCCTTGCGCATATCGGCCTCGGCCTTGCTCCACTGCTTGGAGCGCTCCAGGCAGATGCCGCGGTAGTAGTAATAGACCCAGTTGTTCTTGTCGTTGGCGTAGGGCATCGCCGCGATGCCCTGCGAGTATGTTTCGGCGCAGTCGGCGAACTTCTTGCGGCCGCGCTCGATGTTGCCGAGCGCCATGGTGGCTTCGATGTCCTTGTGATCCTCCGCCGTGACGCCCTTGAGGATCTTGATCGCCTCGTCGCTGCGGTCGGCGGCGTCGAGATCGGTCGCGAGCTGGATCTGCGCATTGCGCTTCAGCACCGAATTCGCCGGCATGCGCTCGTAGACCTTGATCGCCATCGCCGGCTTCTTCACGGACTCATAGAGATCGGCCAGCGACAGCAGCGCCAGCGGATGATTGGGCGCGAGATAGAGCGCAAGCTGCAGATAGACCAGCGCGAGATCCTCGCCGCCGCGGCGGGTCAGCGTCGCGCCGATGCCGTACAGCGCCTCGGCGGCGCCGGTCTGCGCCGAATCGACCAGCGGCGGCAGCTTCTTGCCGGCCTTGGTCTCGCGCAGGCCTTCCTGCACCAGAGGATGCCGCGGCAGCTTCTTGTCGAAGGCCTCATAGACCGCGGTCGCGGCGGCGGCGTCCTTGTTGCGGGTCAGCCAGCGCGCATAATCGTCGGCCACGCGCAGCATGCCGTCGTCGAGCTTGTAGGCCCGCTCGAGGCGCACGCCTGCGTCCTTTTCCTTGCCCGCCAGTTCGAGGATCATGCCGGCATGCAGGTCCTTGAACAGCGGATACCATTCCGGACCGGTCAGCTTGTCGATACTCGCGATCGCCGCCTTGCTGTCGCCGGTGCCGTAGCTGGCCCAGCCCGACAGCAGCGTCGCCACCAGATCCGTGATCGGTCCGCGGATCGACTGACTGATGTTGGACTGCGCGGCCGCGTATTTCTTCAGTTTGAGATCGCGCACGCCGACCACGAGGCGAGCGACGCGGTTGGATTTGTCGATGGTCAGGATCCGGTCGGCGAGCTTGACGGCCTCGTCGATGTCGCCGTCGGCCAGCGATGAAATGAAGGCGCGGTCCAGAAGTTCGTTGTTCTTCGGATCGATGCGAAGCGCCGAGCGGTAGAACGCCGCAGCCGCGGCCGAGTCCCGCTCCACGCTGGCATGACGCGCCGCCAGATAGCTGCCCGACATCGTCAGCGATTTCAGGTCGTGGGGGCTCGGAAACTGCGCCGAATTGTCCGAGGGATGATCGGGCGTCTGGGCCGACAGCGATCCCGGCACGGCGAGCGCGGTGAAGGCGACGGCGGCAATTGCCCAGCGATTGAAACGAATGGAGATCATCACGGTTCGCCTTGGCTCCAGGGATTACAGCAAGAAGGATTTACGGCAAGATCTTGCGATCATTCTCGAATGCGAACCCAAGCGGCGGCATCAAGCCCGCTGACAATGCCGTGTTTGGCGTTCAACCGCAAGGATAGGGGTTGGCGAATCGATCGGCAGCACCCCCCGGCCAGCCGCCGGTCGCCTGAAAACGCTCGCAGTGTGGCCGTATCGTGGCCGGCCCCCTGCCCGCGGCGCCGTTCCCATCAAATCGGAACGGACTTTCCTTGGTTTAACACGTTTTCTTCACGCGAACCGGCATCGACCTCGCTCGAGGTGTCATAACCGCTCACGCAATCGTGGTCACATCGCCTCGTAATTCGGTCCGCCGCCGCCCTCCGGCGGAACCCAGGTGATGTTGCCGTTCGGGTCCTTCACGTCGCAGGTTTTGCAGTGGACGCAGTTCTGGGCGTTGATCTGGAAGCGCGGTCCGGAGGCTTCCTCGACCCACTCATAGACGCCGGCCGGGCAGTACCGGTTGGACGGGCCGGCAAAGACATCGTGCTCCGAGGTCTTTTGCAGGTTGAGGTCGGCGACCTTGAGGTGAACCGGCTGGTCCTCTTCGTGATTGGTGTTGGAAAGGAATACCGATGACAGCCGGTCGAAGGTGAGCTTGCCGTCCGGCTTCGGTGGCGCGATCGGCTTATGCGTTTTCGCCGGGTCGAGCGTCTTGCGGTCGGGCTTGGCGTGCGACTGGGTGCCGAACAGCGAGAAGCCGAGCGTGTTGCACCACATGTCGATACCGCCGAGCATCACGCCGATCACGGTGCCGAACTTCGACCACAGCGGCTTGACGTTGCGCACCCGGTAGAGATCCTTGCCGACCGCCGAACCGCGCCAGCTGTTCTCATATTCGACCAGTTCGTCATTGGCGCGGCCCGCGCCGAGCGCGGCATTGACGTGCTCGGCGGCAAGCATGGCGCTGCCGATGGCGTTGTGCACGCCCTTGATGCGCGGCACGTTGACAAACCCCGCCGCGCAGCCGATCAGCGCGCCGCCGGCAAAGGTCAGCCGCGGCACCGACTGGTATCCGCCCTCGGTGATGGCGCGCGCGCCATAGGCCAGCCGCTTGCCGCCCTCGAACAGCGTGCGGATCGCGGGATGGGTCTTGAAGCGCTGGAATTCGTCGAACGGCGACAGATAGGGATCGTGGTAGTTCAAGTGCAGGACGAAACCGACCGCCACCAGATTGTCGTCATAGTGATAGAGGAACGAGCCGCCGCCGGTCGAATTGTCCAGCGGCCAGCCGAAGGAATGCTGGATCAGGCCCTTCTGGTGTTTCGCGGGATCGATCTGCCAGACTTCCTTCAGCCCGATGCCGAATTTCGGCGGTTCCGAATTGGCGTCGAGCGAAAATTTCGCGATTAGCTGCTTGGTCAGGCTGCCGCGCGCGCCCTCCGCGAACAGCGTATATTTGCCGAGCAGTTCCATGCCGCGGGTGAACGAATCCTTGCGGGTGCCGTCCTTGGCGATGCCCATATCTCCAGTCGCGATGCCGCGCACCGCGCCCTTGTCGTCGTACAGCACCTCGGCCGCCGCGAAGCCCGGGTAGATCTCGACCCCGAGCGCCTCGGCCTTGCGCGCCAGCCAGCGGCAGACATTGCCGAGCGAGCCGATATAGCAATGATGATTGTTCATCAGCGGCGGCATCGCGATGCCCGGCAGCGGGATCGCGGTACCCTCGGTCATCCAGTAGAACTTGTCGGCCTTGACCGGGGTCTTCAGCGGACAGTCGGCGTCCTCGCGCCAATCCGGGACCAGTTGATCGAGCGAGACCGGATCGATCACCGCGCCGGACAGGATGTGCGCGCCGACTTCGGAACCCTTCTCAACTACGACGATGGTGAGATCGGCATTGAGCTGCTTCAGCCGGATCGCGGCGGAAAGGCCGGACGGCCCGGCGCCGACAACGACAACGTCGAATTCCATGGATTCGCGCGGCGGCAGTTCTTCGGTGCTCATGATCTGGTCCCGGCCCGGGTGGAAAAGGTTCTGTTCTGAGGGTCGTTTGTTTCCACTTTTTTCGCCTGAGAACAACATGGAAATGCGCGGTGGGACGTTTCGTTGCGGCGCGATCCGCTCTAGAA
>JBAUUA010000197.1:0-7093 GCA_049582465.1 Bradyrhizobium sp.
GATCGGAAACATCACGCGGTCGCGGAAGCGATCATAGGGCACCGGGATGTCGTCGCCGTGGACGAGAAGTCCCGCTTCCACCATGTCCTCGACGGGAATGCCGTGACCGCCGAGATGCTCCTTCAGCGCAAAGCGTTCGCCGGGCGCGTAGCCGATGCGGAACTGCACCTGCACCGCGGGCGAGATCGCACGGTCGCCGAGATAGCCGCGCGCCTTGGCGCCATTGCGCGAGGCCAGCGTGTCGGCGAAGAATTTTGCTGCCAGTTCCATGACGTCGTAGAGCGTCTTGCGGCGCTGCTCGTGCCGCGCGGCATCGGGCGTCACCGCCGGCAGCGGCACGCCCGCCATCGACGCCAGCCGCTCCACGGCCTCGGGGAACGAGACGCCCTCGGTCTCCATCACGAAATCGAAAATGTTGCCGTGCTTGCCGGTGGAGAAGTCGTGGTAAAACTGCTTCTGGTCGTTGACGGTGAAGGACGGCGTCTTCTCCTGCTGGAACGGCGACAGCCCCTTGAACTCCTTCCCCGCCCGCTTCAGCTTCACGCGCCGGCCCACGACTTCCGAAACCGGAAGCCGGGCACGCAGTTCCTCGAGGAATTGGGGCGTGAAGCGCATGGTTCAATTTTGCTGTGAGTCGGGGCCGGAGCCAACCGATCATGGATATAGGGCGGCCGCGCTAAAATACGAAGATTATTAGGCTTATCCGGGCTATTCACAGGGGAAGTCAGGCCCGCCATCGACAATGCGGGGGGTCGAACCCATATGCATCAATGCTGTGCTGCGCTCCCTTAGGCAGCAGAAGGCCAAGCCGAAGAAGCGCCCGAAAGCGCCGCCCCAAGGACCGGGCCCGATCGTGCCCCATCAACCTCCAAGCGCGCCTCGCTCGCAAGCGCGCTGCGGATGCCGTCCAGTCCTTGTGAAAGCGCTCCATGCTGCAAAAAACGCCTGAACGATCGGTCCAGGACACGGGTCCCGGCGCGGGGCTGATCCTGTCGCTGGCGATCGCCAGCGGCGTCACCGTCGCCAATCTCTACTACGCCCAGCCGCTGGTCGGCACGATCAGCGCCTCCTTTGGGCTCGATGTCGCCGCCGCCGGCCTGATCGTCACCATGATCCAGTTCGGCTACGTGCTGGGACTGCTGTTTCTGGTGCCACTCGGCGATTTCATCGAAAACAAGTCGCTGATCCTTTTGATGCTCGGCGGCCTGATCGCGAGCCTGTTGATTTCGGCGGCAGCACCCAACACCGCGATCTTCGTCGCCTCGTCGTTCCTGCTGGGTTTCTCGGCGGTCGGGACGCAAATGATCCTGCCGCTCGCCGCGCATCTGGCGCCGGAACACCGGCGCGGGCAGAGCGTCGGAACCGTCATGAGCGGGGTGCTGGTCGGCATCCTGCTGGCGCGGCCGGTCTCTACGCTCGTCGCCGGCGAATTGGGCTGGCGGGGGATGTACCTGATCTCCGCCGCCGCGATGGCCGCGGTGGTGGTGCTGATGGCGCTCGTGCTGCCGCGGCGGCGGCCGCAGCATACGCTGACCTACGGGACGCTATTGGGCTCGCTCTGGGGCGTGCTGCTGACGACGCCGGTTCTGCGCCGGCGCGCGGCCTATCAGGCGCTGCTGTTCGGCGCGTTCATCATGTTCTGGACCGCGACGCCGCTGCTGCTGCAGGCGCCGCCCTTCTCGCTCGGTCATCTCGCGCTGTCCGCCTTCCTGCTGAGCGGCGCGGCCGGCGTCTTCATCGCGCCGCTTGCGGGGCGTCTCGCCGATCGCGGCCACGTTCGCGCCGTGACCGGACTGGCGATGACCGCGGTGGCGCTGTCCTTTGTGCTGAGCTGGATCGGCGGCTCGGGGTCGGTGGCGATCATGGTCTGCGCGGGCATCCTGCTCGACGCCGGCGCGCAGGCGAATTTCGTCGCCGGCCAGCGCGAGATCTACGCGCTGTCGCCGACCATCCGCAGCCGGCTGAACGCGCTTTATCTCGCGGTGGTGTTCCTGGGCGGCGCATTGGGATCGGCGGTCGGCGGCTACACGGTGGCGCTGGGCGGCGCAAAACTGTTCAGCGCCGTCGGGCTCGGCATCGCGCTGGTGGCGCTCGCGCTGTTTGCGACCGAGGGCCTGGCGAAGGCGAAGGCTTAGCAGCCGACGGTCAGCCGATCGAAAACCGCCCCGAGGCGATTCTGGGCAGATCCGTGACCGGCCAGTTGTAGACATAGGTCCAGGCCTTGGTGACGGTGCCGTCGGCGCGCGTCACGGCGAGCATTTGCCTGACATATTCGGTCGGCTCGGCAAAGCCTTCGCCGCAGGTCTCGTACATGTCGAATTCGCGCAACAGTTCGGCCGGCTGGCGCAGCCGGAACAGTTCGCCGAACACGATGTCATCGGTTTCGCCCGACAGCACCAGGCCGGGATAATGCTGCACCCGATAGAGCCGGCCGCGGCAACGCGCTTCGTCCAGAAAATCCGCGCTGCGCGACAACAGCTGCGCCATCGGATTGTCGAAGCTGCGCATTAGCGTGCCGTAGACGAAAAGGAGATCGGAGGTCATGCGAGGTGTCTATAACGGTCATTGCGAGCGAAGCGAAGCAATCCATAGCGCGGCATACCGGGCTGTGGATTGCTTCGTCGCTTTCGCTCCTCGCAATGACGATGAAGGGCCGGCGCAGCCGTTACGCCACCACCACCTCATCGCTGATGACGACGAATTTCTTCAGCTCCATCCGGCCAAAACTCGTGGTCAACGCCACGTCGGCGGCGTCGCGGCCGGTGCCCATCAGGATGCGGCCGATCCGCGGATGATTGTGGCGCGCGTCGAAGGTGTACCACTGGCCGGACAGATACGCCTCGAACCAGCCGGAAAAATCCATCGGCTCGGGATCGGGGGGAATGCCGATGTCGCCCATATAGCCGGTGCAGTAGCGCGCCGGGATGCCCATGCAGCGGCAGAAGGTCAGCGCCAGATGGGCGAAGTCGCGGCAGACGCCGGCGCGCTGCTCGTAGACGTCCTGCGCCGACTTCATGTGATGGGCGTGCTGATAGCCGAAGGTGACATGGTCTTGCACGAAGTCGCAGATCGCGGCGACGCGCGGCCAGCCCGGCGCGGCGCTGGCGAATAGCGACCAGGCGATGTCGGTGAGCTTGTCGGTTTCGCAATAGCGGCTTGCCATCAGATAGAGCAGGAGATCGTCGGGCAGCCGGTCGATCGGCACCTGCTGCGCGTCGGGCGCCACCGCATCGGGCAATCCGGAATCGCGCACCCGCGCCTCGCCGCGCAAAGTCACGCCACCGGCGGGCGCCACCAGCCGGCCGCAGATATTGCCGAAGCTGTCGCGGTAGAAGCTGATGGGCACGCCGGGGTCGGCCGTGATGGTCTCGGCGCCGATGATGTCGGCACGGCGCGACGGGTGGATGGAAAGCATGATCACCATCGGCGTCGCCTGCACCGCCGCGTAGGTAATGTCGAAACCGACCTTGATTTCCATGGTCAGACGCTGGCCTCCTCGCCGACGGAAACGACGTTGATGGCAACCTCCATGCCGACAAAGGCGTCGGCCGAACCGAGATAGGTGCCGTGCAAGGGTATAGCCTGGCGCGGATCGCGCGCCACCGCGACGCGCACGAGGTCGCGGGTGCCGACGATGCCGTTGGTGGGATCGAACTCGATCCAGCCGGCGCTCGGCAGATAGACCTGCACCCAGGCATGGGTGTTGCCGCCGCCGACATAGCCATGCGCGCGATCGCCGGGAATGGCGATGTAGCCCGAGACGAAGCGCGCGGCGATGCCGAGCCGGCGCAGCGCCTCGATCATGAACAGCGCATAGTCGCGGCAGGTGCCGGACTTCGTTTGCAGCGTGTCGAGCGGATGCTGGGTGCCCTGCTCGTGCCGCTTGCGGTAGGTGAAGGCCTCGCGGATGCCGTGGGTCATTTCGGTGAGAATCTTGAAGGTCGGCGTCGGGCCTTCGGCGTCGAGAAAATTGCGCCCCCACGCCGACAGCTCGCCCTGCGGGTCGCCATATTGCGGCGTGATGAACTGGCTGAGGTCGGGAAATTCCTCGTCGTCGTAGAGGAACGGATAGAAATAGGCCGGGTCGTCCGGCGTCAGCGCGAACTCCTCGGCCGGATTGTGCTCCACCGTCGCGGTCGATACGAACGACAGGGTGTCGGCGCGTTCGTCGAAGGTCGCGATCGCCACCGAGTTGCCGAACACGTCATGGATCCAGCGCAGCGACATCGGCTGCGGCGAAATCTCCAGCTCGTGCGAGAGCACGCGCAGATCATGGCCGTCGCGCGGGCGCAGCATGATGCGGTGTTCGCCGAACGCCACGGGGTGCGCATAGCGATATTCGGTCTTGTGGTGAATCGTCAGGAGCGGCATCGTCGACCACAATAATTATGATTTTAGGCGGTTTAATCTATACCGATCCCTGCTTATTTCTAAATCGGTATGCTGCTTCGTTAGGCAAACGGGCAAGGAAAATGGATTTGGCAGGCGCTGGGAACACATCATTACTCCTGGATGGCAAGGATGTTCCGCCGGTGCACGAGGATAATGGCGCCGGGCGCTCGCCGTTCCTGCTGACGTCAGACCATTACGGCCGCACCGTTCCGCGCGCGCTCGCCGATCTCGGGCTGCCGGCGAGCGAGTTCGAGCGGCATATCGCCTGGGATGTCGGCATCGCCGGCGTTGCCGACGCGCTGTCGAAGCAGCTCGACGCGCATCTGATCGCGCAGCGTTATTCGCGGCTGGTGATCGACTGCAACCGTCCGCCGGGCGCGGCAAGCTCGATCCCGCGCATCAGCGAGGCGACGACCATTCCCGGCAACGAGGCGATCTCGAGAGCGGCAACCGAGGCGCGGCGGGCGGCGATCTTCGATCCCTATCACCGCCGCATCGACGAGGTGATCGACCGCCGCCTGCGCGACCATGTTCCGACGGTGCTGGTGTCGCTGCATAGTTTCACGCCGGTTTACGCCGGTGTGGCGCGGCCCTGGCACATCGGCACGCTGTATCAGCGCGACACGCGATTGCCGCCGCTGCTGCTGAAACATTTGCGCGCCGAGCCCGATCTCGTGGTCGGCGACAACGAGCCCTATGCGGTCAGCGACGAGACCGACTACACCATCCCCGTTCACGGCGAGAAGCGCGGGCTGATGAACACGGGAATCGAAATCCGCCAGGACCTGATCAGCGACCCGGCCGGACAGAAGCAATGGGCGGAGCGGCTGGCGCGGATCTTTGGCGAGATCGAAGCGACGCTGCGCGCGCAACGGCTGATCTGATCGCGTGCCTAGCGCGCCCGCGTCAGCGCCAGCCAGATGCCGCCGCCGATCATGAGGCCGCCGGAGACGCGCGAGACCAGCCGCGTCCGCCGTGCCGAAAAGAAGTGCCGCGCGCGGCCGGCCAGCAGCGCGTAGATCGAATCGGTGATCGCCCCTGTCACCATGAAGGTGACGCCGAGCAGCGCGACCTGCGAGAAATGATCCCGGCTCATGTCCATGAACTGCGGAATGAACGCGCCGAAGAACACCAGCACCTTGGGGTTTGACAGCAGCACCAGAAAGCCTTGCAGGAAAAACCCGCCGCGCGGCGGAGGCGGCGGCTCGTCGGCATTGACGCCCTCGACGGGAAAACGAATCAGTTTGATGCCGAGCCAGACCAGATAGGCGGCGCCGGCAAAGCGCACCCAGTCGAACCAGTAGCCCATGGTCGCCATCAGCGAGGTCAGGCCGATGCCGACGATGCCGATCACGATCGCGAGCCCCGCCTGGACGCCGAGGATATTGGTCAGCGCCGCGCGCGTGCCGTGCCGCAAGCCATTGGCGATCACCAGCGTCACGACGGGGCCGGGGATCAGCGCCAGCGCGATGCAGGCGGCGACGAAGGCGAGATGGACCTGCAGGGACATGGGGGACTCGTGGGTGAAATAGCAACTCTATGCATTATGCATATCGATCGCTTCAGCGAAAGCCACGCGCCGTTCTTCTCCCTCTCCCCGCTCTTCGCGGGGAGAGGGTCGGGGTGAGGGGCTCTCTCGACGAACTCGACTCGCGGAGAGTCCCCCTCACCCGGCGCGCTTTGCGCGCCGACCTCTCCCCGCACGCGGGGCGAGGTTAGAAAGCGAAGCGCACGAGCACCTCAACTTCCGCCCAGCGCGGCCATCATCCAGTGTGTCATGTCGCGCGATCCCAGAAACGCCAGCGCGGCGCGCTGGACATCTGACGCATCTCCCTTGCCTTGCGCCACCGCGACCAGGAGATCGCAGCGGTGGGAGACCGCGATGCCGACGGCGGCGTGGTGGGCGCCCCCGGACATGTCGAGATCGTAGGCCCGCGCGCGGCCCGGCATGTCGGCAACGCGAACGACCGCGCCCGGCGCGCGCGGCACGAAGGTTTGCGTGATCATGTCGAGATCGGCGACGCGGTCGACCTCGTCGTCGTCGGCAACGCCGGTATCGCAATTGCAGAAGCCGATCTTCGGCCGCACATAGAGCTCGACGCCTGCGCCGCATGCATCACGCCGGCAGCGGAACGCGCGGCCCGCGGGCCAGGCGTCGCGCGGGAACGGCCAGGCGATCTCCTGCCAATTGACGTCGCCGCCGCCTTGCGGGCGCACCTTCTGGTACGCCGAGACGCCCGACAAGGCGCCGAACGCCAGCGATGCGATCAGGATGGCGATCAAGCGGCGCATGCGGTGAACCCCTTATGGCAGCCCGGCGGCTTTACGCGCATCGCCGGTCAATTCCAGGATATGCAGCCCGGTATTGGCGCGATCGACGATGTAGATATAGCCGCGATCGTCGGTATCGACATTGTTGGTCTGGATCGCCACCTTGCAGCGATCCTTGCCGTCGATGGTGACGCAGCGCTTGTCGGTCGCCGCCGTGATCGAGGGGATGAAATAACCGACCTCGGTCGGGTGATAGGGATCGCGGATGTCGAGCGCCCGCACTCCGGCATTGAAGAAGGCGATGAAGGCCATCTTCTTGTAATAGACCGGGGCCATGCTCTCGTTGGAGGAGTGCGAGCCGAACCGCCCTCCCCGCTCGCAGAACGAGCCGCCGGCCTCGGGGACCGTGTAGCTCGAAATCATCATCGGG
>JBAUUA010000198.1:0-3966 GCA_049582465.1 Bradyrhizobium sp.
AGCGAGTCCGGCAGCAGAAAGAACGCCACGATCCCGATCGCGACCGAAAAGAAGGTCCGCGGCCGCGCATAGACCACGCGGGCCGGTTTCGACATTTTCCGGAAACGGATGAGGACGGGATCGTCGGCTTCCTTGTCCGCCATCGGGTGCCTTCAATTCTTGCGTTCGGCGACAAATCGTGCAGCGGCGCGCAGCACCTCGCCCTTGGCGCCGAAGATCGAGAGCGCGGCGTCGGCGCGCGCCAGAAGGTCACGGACGCGCTTCTTGGCGCCGTCGATCCCAAGCTGGGTGACGAAGGTGGTCTTGCCAAGCGCTGCGTCCTGTCCGGTCTGCTTGCCCAGCGCAGCTGCGTCGCCCTCGACGTCGAGCAGGTCGTCGGCGATCTGGAAGGCCTCGCCGAGCGCGCGGCCGTAATCGTCGAGCGCCTGATATTCCTTTGCCGAGGACTGGCCGAGGATCGCGCCGGCGATGCAGCCGAAGCGCAGCAGCGCGCCAGTCTTCATCTGCTGCAGGCGGGCGACGTCGACCGGCTCGCGGTCGCCGAACCGTCCCTCGCCGGCGAGGTCGAGGATCTGGCCGCCGACCATGCCGCCGATGCCCGAGGCGCGCGCCAGCGCGCGCGTCAGCAACAGCCGCACCGTCGGATCGCGGTGGATCTCGTCGCGGGTGATGATGTCGAAAGCGAGCGTCAAGAGCCCGTCGCCGGCGAGGATCGCGGTGGCGTCGTCGGTCTTCTTGTGCAGCGTCGGCCGGCCGCGGCGCAGATCGCTGTTGTCCATCGCCGGCAGGTCGTCATGGATCAGCGAATAGCAGTGGATGCATTCGAGCGCGGCGCCGGCCAGCAATGCGGACTCGCGCGGCACGCCGAACACGGCCGAGCTCTCGACCACCAGGAACGGCCGCAAGCGTTTTCCGCCGCCGAGGCTCGAATAGCGCATGGCGTCCATCAGCCGCTTCGGCCGGGCGATCTCGTCGGGCAGAAGCGCATCCGACAACAGCTTGCCCAGCAGCGCTTCGGTGTCCTCCGCGGTCTGGTCCAGTCGTTTCGAAAAGTCGGTCAGTGCAGTACCGGTCGTCATCAAAAACAGCTCCTAATCGATTTGGCCGGGACAATCGTTGATGGCACGGGCTTCGTCAATTCCGCTCCCCAGACGGGAGACGCCTTGAAACCGCTGGAAAAACCCGGAATTATCAGGGAGATATCAGCCGTGCCGGCTATTTTTCCGCCCGCCCATCGCCGTTAACCAGAAGCGCCACATTTGCGCGTTGCCCGAAATCTGCTGCTGATCGTGCTGGGCGCGCTGCTGCTGCCCTATCTGCTTGCGCCGGTCTATCGGGCCGGCCATCCGGTCTCGACTTTGATCGCCTGGCGCTATCTGACCGGCGCGCCGGTGTCACGGCAATGGGTCGATTTCAGCGCGCTCTCGCCCTATCTGCCGCGCTCGGTGGTATCGGCCGAGGACGCCAAATTCTGCAGCCATCACGGCATAGACTGGGGCGCGTTACGCGAGGTGATCGACGACGCGGAGGAGGGCGAGGTCACCCGCGGCGGTTCGACCATCACCCAGCAGGTGGCAAAAAACCTGTTCCTGTGGCCGGGCCGAAGCGTGGTTCGCAAGGCGCTGGAGTTTCCGCTGGCGCTGTGGATCGACCTGGTGCTGCCAAAACAGCGTATCCTGGAAATCTATCTCAATATCGCCGAGCTCGGTCCAAACGGCCAGTTCGGTGTGCAAGCCGGTTCCCTCTATGCCTTCGGCCGCCCGGCGTCGGCGCTATCGCCGCGCGAGGCGGCCCTGCTGGCGGCGATCCTGCCCAATCCGGTGAGGCGCAGCGCCCGCAATCCCGGTCCCGGGGTACGCCGTCTTGCCGGGACCTATATGGCCCGGGCACAGGCTTCCAGCCTGCAGCGGTGCTGGAGCGAAAATCGCGTCTATTGAGCCAATTTTGGGCCATTTTGGCAGCAAACCACCCTAGCTTTGCGCGGGCCCATCCTCTATAAGCGCGGCCTTATCGGCATTCTCGGCTCGCGCCAAAAACGCTTCAGCCGTCCGTTTGCGGACGATGCCTAGACCACAACACCCCTAGAGGACACCGAAATGGCCGTTCCCAGAAGAAAAACATCGCCCTCGCGGCGTGGTATGCGCCGCTCGGCGGATGCGCTGAAGAAGCCGACCTATGCCGAGGACAAGGATTCCGGCGAACTGCGCCGGCCGCACCACCTCGATCTGAAGACCGGCATGTACAAGGGCCGTCAGGTCCTGAAGGCCAAGAAGGAATCCTGACGCAGGCAGGGCCAGGCACGCCGTTGACCCCGCAACGGCTGCCTGAATTCGGCTAACGAGTGAGGTAAGACGGTTGCCGGTGGCGAACGGAGTTCGCCTGAGAACATCCGGTGCTTGAAAAGAAGGCCTCGCCGATGTCCATGGTCGGTTTTCCGCTTCTCCTGATTCCCCTCGCGATCTACAACATCATCGTCTTCCTGATGCCCGGCGTTACGCTCGCCGAGCCGCTCATGACCGTGACGCTGATGTCCGGTGCCGGTTGGCCGGTGACGCTGAGCGACATACTTCTGGCGCTCGGCATCCTGTCGCTGCTGCTCGAGGTCATGAAGGGCGCGCGTCCCGGCGCGAAATATCTCACCGACCATCTGTTATCGCTGATCGTGTTCGGGGCCGCCGCGGCGGAATTCCTGCTGTGGCCGAAATTCGCCACCTCGACCTTTTTCCTGTTGTCGCTGCTGGCGCTGGTGGATTTCCTGTCGGGCCTGGCGCTGCGTACCGGGCGCAGGACTGCGATGGTTGCGGCTGCGCCCTCCCGCAAGCGGGCGGCTGCGGCGCCTGAACCTGAATTCGAGCCGGCGCCGACGCCGGTAGTCCCCCCGGTGGCCGAAACCACGCCGTCCGATCGCGCAGAGCCGAACATGGCACCTGCCGACGTCACGCCGACGGGACCCTCGCCGGAGGTCGCATCCCCGGGATTGCAGCCCGGCGAGAACTCACCTCCGTCGCCGGAAGCGCCATCGCGTTAATCTGCCGATTTATGAGGGTCTAGGCGGTCTGGCGGGTGCGGACGCCGGCGGCCTGGGCCGGGGCCTCGTGCCACCGCGCGCCATAGGCGGCCTTGGCATCGGCCGGGCTCGCCCGCCGCAGGCTGCGCGTCTGCGGAACGTGCTCGGCGGTCGCGATCAGCTGGGTGACAAAATCGGCGCGCGACCGTCCCTGGTCCGGTATTCGCGACCATTGGACGGTCGGCACCACCGGCACCAGCGCGACACAGGCGGGCTTTTCGGCTGCGAAAACGCCGTCATCCACCGTCGTTTCTGATCCATCGCTGCCTGGCATCGCCATTCGAAATCCGGCTGAACTGTTACATTTTGGGACGTCGTGCCCTTTACTATTTCTTCATCGCAAGGGTCATGCCGATTCTCCCCGCTTTGTTCCTGGCGACCGTCCAACGTGGTTTGCGGAATATTTATGAACTTCGCCTAGGGTCGATGCCGGGACAGGCAGTATCCTTGAGACCGGGAATCACCCGGCAGTGTCCTGAAACGAGGCGACCGTGACATCCGCTCTTCCGAAAGCTTCGACCATCCTGGCCTCGCTCGGCCAGGCGGCCTTCGTTTGGGACATCGCAACCGACACCATCACCTGGAGCGACCACGCCAGCGCGGTGTTTTCCGATATCCCGCCGGCTTTGCTCGCCAAGGGCGCGGAGTTTTCCAGGCTGATCGAGCCGGAGCGTAACATCCGCTCCGATGCGCTGGCCAACTCGCCGCCCGCGCATGGCGCCGAAGGCACGCCCTACCGGATCGAATATGGCGTGCGGACCGCGACCTCCGAACCGGTGCTCTGGATCGAGGAAACCGGTTGCTGGTTTGCCGGTCCCGACGGCCGGCCACGGCGCGCCCAGGGCATCGTCCGCATCAACAATGAACGGCACGCCCGCGACGAACAGTTGCTGAAGCTG
>JBAUUA010000199.1:0-3865 GCA_049582465.1 Bradyrhizobium sp.
ACAGCGGTCCGTCCCGGTAGTTGAGAACGACGATCTCCACCGCCGTATCCAGCTTCGGTTCGACATCGGCCAGCACCCGCGTCGCGATCCGCAGGCCCTCGTCGAGATCGACGATGCCGACCCGGTACGGGACCTCGTCCTGAAACACCGCCGGCGCCGCATGGACCACGGTCTGCGAATAGAGTTTTCCGCGGCCGGACAACGGCACCCATGCTATCAGCTGCGACCAGCAATGAGGACAGAACGGCTTTGGCGGAAACGTCAGGCGGCCGCAATCGTCGCATCGGGTCGTCTCGAAACGTCCCGCGGCAAGGCCCTGCCAGAACCTTCGGGTGAATTCGGTCATGCGCGGCGGAAAGGCACGGGCGCGATCGATCGTTTGCAAGGTGAGCGTCATCGCACCGCCTCCAGCACATGGACCAGCGCCGCGTTGTAATTGCCAAGTTCGGCGCTGGTGACGGCGAGCCGGGCGCCCGCAACCTGGCGCGCTCCGGCACGGCCGGTAAGCTGCTCGTTGACTTCGAACAGACTGTAGAACGGGGTGACATGCGCAGGGTGGCCGCGTGACTGCAGGCCGCCCGACGTGCACACTGGAATCCGTCCGCCAAGCGACGTCACCCCTTCCGAGCAAAGCCGGGCGCCCTGCCCGCGCGGCACCAGGCCCAGCGCCTCGCTGGCAAGAATTTCGATGATGGTACAGGGCGCATAGAGTTCGGCGAGATCGATATCGTCAGCCGTCACGCCTGCTTCCTGATACGCCGCCTGCCCTGCCTTTTGCGCGGAGACCAGCGCGATCATGTCGTTCGGCACTTCGTTGATCTGATGCGCGCCCTCATGGAAGAATCCTCTGCCGCGGACGCGGACGTAAGGTTTTCCCGACGCCTTCGCGATCTCCTCATCCACCAGCACGATGCAGGCGGCGCCGTCGCCGCGCGGTGGCACCTCGTAGAGCCCGAGCGGCTCGACGATCGCCTTCTGCGCCAGCACTTCGTCGAGCGTAATGGGCTTGCGGAACTGCGCGATCGGATTGAGCGAAGCGTGCCGCCGGTTCTTGACCGAGACGCTCGCGAGCTCGGCACGCGACGATTTGAACTCGTGGATGTAGCGTGCGGCGTCCATGGCGTACCAGGAAATCGGCGTGAACCCGAACGGCGCGTGGAAGTCGACGTCGCCGGTGGCGCGCATCGAATTCATCATGTGCTCGACGGCAGGTATCGCCGACTCGAAATTGATCCCAAGCGCAAGCGCCACGCGGGACCTTCCGAGCCGGATGTCGTTGGCCGCAGCTTCGAACGCCAGCGCCGCGGTCATGCCGTTGCCGAGCACTTCCTGCACTGAACCGGTACAGGGCAGCCGCAGGTAGTTCGCAATGAAGGTGGCAAAATATTTCTGCTGGGTGTAGGGACGCGGCTGCGCAAAGGCGAGCGATGAAATCTCGCTTCGCTCGACACCTGCATCCGCCACCGCCGAGATCACCACCTTGGCAAGGATTTCGTGTTCGAGCACCTGCAGCTCGGCGTCCCGCGGTGTTTGCCATTTGGCGACCGGCAAAACCGCAGCGCCGAGAATCGCGACGCTTCTTGTCATGGTGTGGCCCTCGCCTGTGTGGACGGCTCTGCCATCATCGGCATACGATCAGTGCATCAGCGGCCATCACGCCGGTCGCACCCGCGATCACCGGATTGACGTCGATCTGGTCGATTACGTCAGCAAGATCATGCGCGAGCTCTGACAGCCGGCAGATGGTATCGACCAATCCGTCGATGTCCACGCCGGGCTTGCCGCGAAACCCCGTCAGCAGGGTACGGCTCTTCAGCGAAGCGAGCATCGCGCGCGCGGTCGCATCATCGATGGGAGCAAGCCGCACCGCGGTATCGCCGAACAATTCGACCATGATCCCGCCGAGGCCCGCGGCCACCAGGGGGCCGAACTGACGATCGTTCTTGACGCCGAGCACGATCTCGACGCCCGCGGGCGCCATCTGCTGCACGCTGATGCCGTCGACCCGGGCCTGCGGCGCATAGCGCGCGGCCGATGCCAGGATATTTTTGGCCGCTTCGCGGACGCTCTCGGGCGTCGACAGGCCAAGCCTGACTCCGCCGGCCTCGGTCTTGTGCAGGATATCGGGCGACACGATCTTGATCGCCACCGGACCACCGATCTCGCTCGCGGCAGCGGCGGCCTGTTCGGGATCGCGGGCCACAATCTCCCTGGGAATTGCGATGCCGTAGCAGGCGAGGATGCGCTTGGAATCCGTCTCCGACAGGACAGCGCCGCGGCTCCTTGCTTCGGAAAGAATAGCGCGTGCGCTCTGTCCGGCCGACGGCGGCGATCGCCGCAACGCCTGTGTCCGCTTGGCTGTCCGGCGCTCATGCCAGTCGAACCAGGCGCGCAAGGTCGCAAAGCAGCGATCGGCCGAGCGGAACATGCAGACCCGGGGATCGGCATCGAGCAGTTCGCTGCCCGGTCCCTGGTACCATTCGTTCATCCAGACCACCGCCAGCGGCCGATCGGTGCGGGCCGCCGCCTCGACGATGGTCGGCGCCCGCGCCCCGCTCGAGGAGGCGTGGGCAAAGATCATCGGCATGACCAGCGCGCTGAAGCCGGCATCGTTCATGAAGGCATCGAGGCAAAACCCGAAGGTTTCCGATGTCTTCAGCACTTCGGCGGTGAGATCGGACGGATTGGCAACGGAGCCAAAGTCGGGCACCACCTCATGCAGCGCTTTCGCGGTCTTTGCTTCCAGTGCCGGCAGCGGCACGCCGTGCGCCTCGGCCTTGTCGGCACAGATCACCGCCGCGCCGCCCGAGGTCGAGAGGATCCCGACGCCGTGCCCGCCGGTCGGCGCCCTGGTCTTGGCAAAGAACGACGCGGTCTCCAGCACCGCCTCCAGATCGTCGATCGCGATCGCGCCGGTCTCCTCGAACGCGGTCTGGTAGGCGACGACCGAGCCGACCATCGTTCCCGTGTGCGACATCGCCGCCTTGCTGCTGGTCTCGCTGTTGCCGGTCTTGTAGACGATCAGCGCCTTGCCGGCGTCGCGCGCCTTCCGCGCGGCCTGAAGAAAGCGCCCGCCGTCCTTCACGCCCTCCAGCAGGCAGATGATGGATTTGGTGCCGTCGTCCTCGGCGAGATAGGAAATGAAATCGCAGACATCGACGTCACAGGAATTTCCGGCCGCCAGATAGTGCGAGAACCCGATGCCGCGCTCCATGCCCTGCAGCACGGTGTACCCCAGCGCGCCGCTCTGCGAAACGATGCCGATCGGACCACGCCGGTGGCCCATGCCGGCATAATCCGGCATGAAATTCAATCCGGCGGACGAACCGGTGTTCGCGAGCCCGACGCAATTCGGCCCGACCACGCGCACGCCGGTGCGCTGCGAAAGCTCGATCAGGCGCAGCTGGGCCTCGATGCGATCGGGCTTTGCGGTCTCGGCAAAGCCCGACGCGTAGACGATGACCCCGCCCGCCTTGACGGCCGCGGCGGCCTCGATCATGCCCTCGACCATCGGCCGCGCCACGCACAGCACCACGCAATCCGGGCTTTCCGGCATATCCGCCAACGACGGCACACAGGGACGGCCGAGCAGGTTTTGGTACTTCGGATTGATCGCAAAGACCTTGCCGGTGAAACCGGCCATGTTGGCCAGCGTGCGCTCGCCGAACGAGCCGCGCGTCTCCGACGCGCCGACGACGGCGACAACTTTCGGATTGATCAGACGATGGAGGTCGTCATGGTGATAGAGGGCGCGCGCTGTCGGGTGGGCCATGCTTGATCCTTGTTCGCCGTAAGGCTCGTTCCGAAGCTCGGCAGATCGGCCGAGCCCCGGTCGTTCCCTGTGTCTTGACCGTCTATCGTGCGC
>JBAUUA010000200.1:0-4724 GCA_049582465.1 Bradyrhizobium sp.
ATCGGCGAGACCGCCGTGCTGCTGCGCCACGCGCTGCGCAACGCCGCCGTGCCCGTCATCACCGTGATCGGCACCGGCTTCACGCTTCTGATCTCCGGCGTCGTCGTCACCGAAAGCGTGTTCAACCTGCCCGGCATCGGCCGCCTCACCGTCGATGCGGTGCTGGCGCGGGATTATCCGGTGATCCAGGCGATGATCCTTCTCACTTCCGGCATCTATGTCGCGGTCAACCTCCTGATCGACATCGCCTACACCGTGCTCGATCCCAGGATAAGATACTGATGGCGATCGAAACCCTTCCCGAACCGTCGATCCCGATCACCACGCCGTTCCGGCCGGGGTTGGGATTTCTCACGGCGACGCCGATCATCGCGGTTGCCAGCATCTGTCTCGCCCTGATCATCGCCTCGGCGATCCTGGCACCCTGGCTGTCGCCGCACGATCCCTTGCTGCTGGCGCCGGCGCAGCGGCTGCGGCCGGCCAGTGCGCAATTCCTGCTCGGCACCGACGGCTATGGCCGCGACGTGCTGTCGCGGATTCTCTATGGCGGACGCATTTCACTGCTGATTGGCCTCGGTGCGGCGGTGTTCAGCATCGGCGTCGGGCTGGTGATCGGCCTCGTCTCCGGCTTCTTCAAATGGATCGACGCCGTGATGATGCGGGTGATGGACGGCCTGATGGCGATCCCGAGCATTCTCCTGGCGATTGCCGTGGTCTCGCTGTCGGGCGCCAGCCCGATGACAGTGCTGGTCGCCATCACCATCCCCGAAATTCCGCGCGTCGCGCGGCTGGTGCGCTCGGTCGTATTGTCGGCGCGCGAGGAACCCTATGTGGAAGCCGCGATCTCCGTTGGCTCCAGCCTGCCCAAGATCATGTGGCGGCATCTGATGCCGAACACGATCGCGCCTTTGATTGTGCAAGGCACCTACGTCTGCGCTTCCGCCATTCTCACCGAGGCGATCCTGTCGTTCCTCGGCGCCGGCATCAATCCGGAGACCCCGACCTGGGGCAACATCATGGCCGAGGGTCGCGCCTATTTTCAGATCAAACCGTCGCTGATCTTCTGGCCGGGCCTGTTGCTCTCGATCGCCATCCTCAGCGTCAACCTGATCGGCGACGCCGCGCGCGACGCACTCGATCCCCGCATGAAGCAGCGCGAGGGCAGCAAGTGAGGATGTCCAACCGTCATTGCGCACCGTCATTCCGGGGCGGTGCGAAGCATCGAACCCGGAAGCTCCAGATTCCGGGTCTGGTGCTGACGCACCATCCGGGAATGACGGAGTCCAGATCGCTTTGCCGCTGGAGAGCGATGAAATGAAAGACGTCATCCTCGACATCAACGACCTCGTCGTCAGCCTCGGCAAGACGCCGCAAGGGCCGCGCGTCATCGACGGCGTCTCCTTGCAGGTGAGCAAGGGCGAAACGCTCTGCGTGGTCGGCGAAAGCGGCTCGGGCAAATCCGTGACATCGCTGACGGTAATGGGGCTGTTGCAGAGGGGCTCGCTGGCGCCGACCGCCGGTAGCATAAAACTGGTCGGCGAGGAATTGCTCACCGCGAGCGACCGCCGCCTGCGGCAGTTGCGCGCCACCACGATGGCGATGATTTTCCAGGAACCGATGACGGCGCTCAACCCGGTGGTGCCGGTCGGCCGCCAGATCGACGAAGTGCTGCGCGCGCATACCGATCTCGATGCCCGCGCCCGGCGCCAGCGCATCCTCGACATGATGGAACAGGTCCGGCTGCCCGAGGTGAAACGCATCTTCGCCTCCTACCCGCACCGGCTGTCGGGCGGCCAGCGCCAGCGCATCATGATCGCGATGGCGCTGGTGCTGGAACCGAAACTCCTGATCGCGGACGAGCCGACCACCGCGCTCGACGTCACCACGCAAAAGCAGATCCTCACTTTGATCCGCGACCTGCAGCGCGATCACGGCACCGCGGTGCTGTTCATCACCCATGACATGGGCGTGGTCGCGGAGATCGCCGACCGTGTCGCCGTGATGCGCCAGGGACGGCTGGTGGAAACCGGACCGCTCGACACCATCCTGCGCAACCCGACCATGGAATACACCCGCAACCTGCTCTCGGCGGTGCCGAGCCTGGTGCCGCGCACGCCGCGGGCCGAGAGCACCGAGCCGGTGGTGCTGGAGGCCAACGAACTCGGCAAGGTCTATCGCGAGCGCTCCTTCTTCGGCACCGTGCGCGAGGTCGCCGCCGCCCAGGATGTCACGCTTACATTGCGCAAGGGCCGCACGCTCGGCATCGTCGGCGAAAGCGGTTCCGGCAAATCCACCGTCGCCCGCTGCATCGTCCGGCTGATCGACCCGACCTCCGGCGGCATCCGGCTTGCAGGACGCGAAATCTCCGAGCTGTCGCGACGGCTATTGCAGCCGCACCGCAAAAAGATCCAGATCATCTTCCAGGATCCCTACCGCTCGCTCAATCCGCGCATCACGGTCGGCGAGACCATCGCCGAAGGCCCGATCAATTACGGCATGCCCCGCGCAGAGGCGCTGGCGAAGGCGCGCGAGCTTCTGGAACTCGTCGATCTGCCGCCGGACGCGATCTCGCGCTATCCGCACCAGTTTTCCGGCGGCCAGCGCCAGCGCATCGCCATTGCGCGTGCGCTCGCGCTCGATCCCGACGTGCTGGTGGCGGACGAAGCGGTATCCGCGCTCGACGTCTCCGTGCAGGCACAGGTGCTGGAACTGCTCGACGAAATCCAGCGCCGGCTCGGCATCGCGCTATTGTTCATCACCCACGATTTGCGCGTCGCCGCGCAAATCTGCGACGACGTTGCCGTGATGCAGCATGGCCGCATCGTCGAACAGGGCCCCGCGGCGCAGGTCCTGACCCATCCGCAACAGGCCTATACCAGGCAACTGCTCAACGCGGCCCCCGGTCGGGATTGGGATTTTGCGAATTTCAGGCCGGTTGCGGCGGCAGCAGCGGTATGAGCGGGATCGCAAGCGCGCAAGCGTAGCCCGGATGGAGCGAAGCGAAATCCGGGTCTTTCGCGCACGCAGAGAAATCTCTCCCGGATTACGCTTCGCTCCATCCGGGCTACAAACCCCTTCGCTCGCAATGACAGCAAGAGCAATCCGGAAATAGGTCTAAGCCATGCAGAAGACGGGTTGCTTCGTCGCTTGCGCTCCCCGCGATGACGAGGCTAACGTCGCCTCGCGCGAATAACTCACTGAGACAGAATTGATGACCCGTATCGCCGTTGGCGGCTTCCTGCATGAGACCAATACCTTCGCGCCGACCAAGGCGACCTATGACGATTTCGTGCATGGCGGCGGCTGGCCGGCGATGGCGTTCGGCGCTGACGTGCTCAAGGTCATGCGCAACATCAATGTCGGGCTGGCCGGCTTTGTCGAGGCGGCGGAAGCCCAAGGCTGGGAGATGGTGCCGACCATCTCCTGCGGCGCCAGCCCCTCGGCGCATGTGACGGAGGATGCCTATGAGCGCATCGTCAAGGTCATGGTCGATGGCATCAAGGCGGCCGGGCCGCTCGATGCGGTCTATCTCGACCTGCACGGCGCCATGGTCACGGAACATCTCGACGACGGCGAAGGCGAGATCCTGGCGCGCGTGCGCAAGGTGATCGGCAAGGATCTGCCGCTGGTGGTCAGCCTCGATCTGCACGCCAATGTCACGCCCGAGATGGTGGAACACGCGGACGCGCTCATCGCCTATCGCACCTATCCGCATGTCGACATGGCCGACACCGGCCGCGTCGCGGCCCGCCATCTCGCATTGCTGCTCGAGACCCGGCAGAAATTCGCCAAGGCGTTCCGGCAATTGCCGTTCCTGATTCCGCTCAGCTGGCAATGCAGCAACGACCAGCCCACCAAGGGCATCTA
Source organism: Bradyrhizobium sp. (assembly GCA_049582465.1). GTDB lineage: Bacteria > Pseudomonadota > Alphaproteobacteria > Rhizobiales > Xanthobacteraceae > Bradyrhizobium. The sequence goes on from JBAUUA010000200.1 coordinate 3,868, forward strand.
TCAAAAGCTCGCCGCGCTGGAGAGCGAGAAGGTGCCGACGCTGTCCTTTGCGCCGGGCTTTCCGGCCGCCGATTTCGCCCATTGCGGACCGAGCGTGTTCGCCTATGGCGCGACGCAGGCCGACGCGGATGCGGCGGCGGATACGGTCGTCGCATTGATCGAAAGCCACGAAGACGATTTCGACGGTCGCATCTTCACCCCCGACGAAGGCGTGCGCCACGCGATGGAACTGGCGAAGACCGCCACCAGGCCGATCGTCATCGCCGACACCCAGGACAATCCCGGTGCCGGCGGCGATTCCGACACCACCGGCATGCTGCGTGCGCTGGTCCGCAACAAGGCGACGCGGGCGGCGACCGGCGTGATCTACGATCCGGTTTCGGCAAAAGCCGCGCATGAAGCGGGCGTCGGCGCCACCGTGACGCTGGCGCTCGGCGGCAAGTCGGGCATTCCGGGCGACGCGCCGTACAAGGAAAGCTTCGTCGTCGAAAAACTGTCCGACGGACAATTCGTGGCGCCGGGCCCCTATTATGGTGGCCGCGACATGGATATGGGGCCCTCGGCCGCCTTGCGGATCGGCGATGTCCGGGTGGTCGTGTCCTCGCACAAGGCGCAGCTCGCCGACCAGGCGATGTATCGCTATGTCGGGATCGAGCCGACCGAACAGGCGATCCTCGTCAACAAGAGCTCAGTGCATTTCCGCGCCGATTTCGAGCCGATCGCCGAAAAACTCCTGATCTGCGCCGCGCCTGGCGCCATGCCCGCGGACACCGCCGCGCTGCCCTGGACGCGACTGCGGCCGGGCATCCGGGTCAAGCCGAACGGCGCGCCTTTCGTCCCCGACAACAAATCACGCC
>JBAUUA010000201.1:0-9960 GCA_049582465.1 Bradyrhizobium sp.
GATCACCTACGAATCGGAACAGGCTACCGAAAACGACCGCCTGGAGTACCGCATCGCCGTGATGGAGGCGTTGCAACGCTGCTCGCCGATGCCATTTACCGAGAGCATGGCCGGCGCCGTTGCCGGCCATCCGTTCGCGATCAAGTTCCACAACCGGAAACCTCCACCACCCCAACCGATAGAGAAAAGAGCATGGCTGACACCGAAAATACTTTGATCCTTGAAACCACGCAGGGGCCGGTCACGATCGAGATGCGGCCCGATCTGGCTCCCAATCACGTCGCGCGGATCAAGGAACTGGTGCGCGAGGGATTTTACGACGGCATCGTCTTCCATCGCGTCATCGACGGATTCATGGCGCAGACCGGCTGTCCGCAGGGCACTGGCACCGGCGGGTCCGGCAAGAAGCTGAAGGCCGAATTCAACAACGAGCCGCATGTGCGCGGCACCACGTCGATGGCGCGCGCGGCGAGCCCGGACTCCGGCGACAGCCAGTTCTTCATCTGCTTCGACGATGCGTCCTTCCTCAACAAGCAATACACGGTGTGGGGCAAGGTGACGTCGGGCATGGAGAACGTCGACAAGATCAAGCGCGGCGAGCCGGTCAAGGACCCCGACAAGATCGTCAAGGCGCGCATGGCGCTGGATGCGGCGTAGTACCTGGTTGCGAGACGCGGGCGCATGGCCCGTGTCTCGCACCATGAGGCCAGGCGCGACGCAAAGCTCGCAAAGCCGGGAAGGCTACCTAGTCTTCGTCCGGCTCGCGCACGACCGGCGGTTCGTCCGCCTCGTCCTCTTCCTCTTCTTCCTCTTCTTCCTCTTCTTCCTCTTCGTCCTCTTCTTCAGGATCTCGGGGCGGCATCGCGTTACCCGTGATCACGAAGGGACTCCGGTCGATCAACCCAGTGGAAAATTCCTCGGGGATGTGTCGGGTCATTGTATTGCTCCTCGAGTGGGCCCCTGGGCGATTTTACGCCTTTGCTCTGGTGCCCGCATGAGGGTTAGCGCGGCGCCGTTTGCGGCGCGGGCCATGCCGAAAATCAAGGGAGCCGTCGGCCCGTCTCGGGCAACCAAACAGACATTTTGGCGTTTAGGTCTGATGTGCTCCTGAACCAAGGGAGGTTTTCATGTTCAGAAAAGCTCTTATCGCGTTCGTTGCTACTGCAGCCGTTGCGCTCGCCCCGATGAGCGCTTCCGCGCGTGGTGGGTTCGGATGGGGTGGCTTTCATGGGGGCGGTTTTCATGGTGGGTTCGGAGGAGTTGGCTGGCGTGGTGTCGGCTGGCGCGGCGGATTTGGTCCCGCTCTCGCTGGCGGATTGATCGCGGGAGCCGTGATCGGGGGAGTAGCGTCGTCCGCATATGCCTGGGGACCGGGCTACGGCTACTACGGTGGCTATGCGCCCGGGTATTACCCGGGGCCCGGCTACGGATACTACGGGTATGGGGGCTGCCCTGAACCCGGATACGGGGAATACTACAACTGCGGCGCCTATGCCGTGCCCGGATACGGCGGGTATGCACCTGCATATTACGATTATGGCCCTGGTTGGTGAATCGCGACCTCGCCCGGTGCTCAGGCAGTTGACCCTGCTGTAACCGCTAGGCGCAGTCCAAGCGGGGCTCAGTCGGCGCGGCGGAGAACAGGACCGCCGCGCCTGGAAAGGGCCTTTCGCAGCAGAGGCATGGACGTCAGTTCGGCGAGAGCTGGCGGACCGCGTCCAGCCAATCCTCGATGTGGTAGGAGCGGACGATCTTGCCGTCTTCGAGGGTGTGAACGTCGATCGACATCAGCTTGAATGATTTGCCGGTATGGGGCGCGCCCATGAACTCGCCGACCGGCGTGCCGGTAGCTTCGCCGCGCACGGTGACCTGGTTGCCCGCGACCAGGACCTCCTTGATCTCCCATTTCAAATCGGGAACGGATTTGAGCCGTTGTCCGATCCCCGCGATGACTTCATCGCGGCTGTTGCAGATATCGTTGCCCCGACAGGACACCCACTGCGGCGCGGTCGACCGCCGGACGAGGTCAGGGCTGTCTTTGGCGAACTCGGCATTCAGAGCCTTGTAGAACGGCGCCACGCTCGCTTGCGCGGCCTCGATGCTCATGTCGGCCCGGACTGGCGACGCCATCCATCCCAGGACGGCGGACAGGACGCAGGCGGCAGCAACGCTTTTCATTTCCCGGTCTCCGATCGCTCGATTGACCAACGGGCGGTGATATGAGCCTTATCCAGTCATCAATCCAATGAGTAATCGCGCCCTTTCATGAGCCAAATCGATTTACGTCGTTTCGACCTCAACCTGTTGGTGGTGTTCGATATTTTGATGACCGAACGCAGTGTCACGCGCGCCGCGGAACGGCTGGGGCGCACCCAATCGGCTGTCAGCCACTCGCTCTCCAGGCTTCGCGAGCAATTCGGCGATCCCCTGCTGATCAAGGGCGGCGTGCGGATGCAGCCGACGGCGTTTGCGTTCGATCTGATCGAGCAGGCGCGGCCGATGCTCGGCGGAATCCAGCGCGTGCTGACGCCGCAGCACATATTCGATCCCCAAAACTCGCGCCGCGTGTTTCGGCTCGCTGCACCGGATTTCATGCGCACGCTGTTCGCCGATCTCCTGCGCCGGCTGCGCACCGAGGCGCCGCTCGCGGCGGTCGAGTGGACCGCGCCGCGCGAACCGACCCTGCTCGATATCGCCGAGGGCCTGATCGACGTCGCGATCGTGCCGACAGAGCTTCGCTGGCCCCCCGGCGTCACCGGCGAAGCCGTCGGCGCGTTGGAATGGCGCTGCTTCGGTCGCCGCGGACATCCGGCGTTCTCCAAATGGGGACGGGAGAAGTGGGCCGGCTTTCCGCATCTGGCGGTGCGGGTCGGGGACAACGTGGCCAGTCCGGTCAATGTCGCGGCCAAGGCCGCAGGCCTCGAGCGAAACATCGCCGGTTGGGTGCCGAACTTCTCGGCCGTGGCGCCGGTCCTGGCGGGCTCGGACCTGCTTTCGACCTTGCCGACGGCGGCGATGACGGGAACGCTTGACGCCGACGGGCTGGTGGGCATGAAGGTGCCGTTTCCCATTGCGCCGCTGCCGCATGCGATGGTCTGGTGCAGCGGCCGGAACCGGGATCCCGGACTGGTCTGGCTGCGCGACAGGCTGCGCCCGATCGTCAAACGCAATTTCGCCAGCTAAAACCGGATGACTTTTCTTCGAATCGTCATCCCGTTCTATCTTTTTGTTTGCGCATGATCTTATCGGAAAACCGGCTCCCACTTTTCCGGATCATGCTCTAAAGCCTGCATCGGATAAGCATGCGTACCGATCTCTTCGACTTCGAACTCCCTGCGGAAAACATCGCGCTGCGCCCCGCGAGTCCGCGGGATTCCGCGCGCCTTTTGGTGGTGCAGCCCGGCGGCGTCCTGCGCGACTGCCGGGTCTGCGACCTTCCGGATTGGCTCGAGCCGGGCGACCATCTGGTGGTGAACGACACCAAGGTGATCGCGGCCCAGCTCAGGGGTCGCCGCATCGGCCGCGACACCGAGCCGAAGATCGACGCGACATTGATAAAACGCCTTGATGGCTCACGCTGGCAGGCCCTGGTCAAGCCGGCGAAGAAGCTGGCGCCGGGTGACGTGGTTCGCTTCGGCAATGAGGGCAAGGTCTGCCTGCTCGGCCATCTGGACGCAGAGGTCGAGCACAAGGGCGATGACGGCGAGGTCACGCTGTCGTTTTCTTTCCACGGGCCGACGTTGGATCAAGCCATCGCCGATCTCGGCAGCCCGCCGCTGCCGCCCTACATCGCCTCCAGGCGCGCGCCGGACGACCGCGACGCCGCCGATTACCAGACCATGTTCGCGTCCCGCGAGGGAGCCGTCGCGGCGCCCACCGCGGGACTGCATTTTACGCCCGCGCTGGAGACGCACCTGAGCGCGCGCGGGATCGGCTTGCACCGACTGACCCTGCATGTCGGGGCAGGGACCTTCCTGCCGGTCAAGGTCGAAGAGACCGAAGGGCACAGGATGCATTCCGAATGGGGCTGCCTCTCCCCCGAGACGGCGCACGCGCTCAATGCGGCGCGCGCGGCGGGCGGGCGCATCGTCGCGGTCGGCACCACCTCGCTGCGGCTCCTGGAAAGTGCTGCGGCGGAAGACGGCACGATCGAGCCGTTCGACGGCGAAACCGCGATCTTCATCACGCCGGGCTATCGGTTTCGCGCGGTCGATATCCTCCTGACCAATTTCCATTTGCCGCGGTCGACGCTGTTCATGCTGGTCTCGGCCTTCAGCGGCCTTCAGATCATGCAGCGGGCCTACGCCCACGCCATCAGGAGCGGCTACCGGTTCTATTCCTACGGCGATGCCTGCCTGCTGTTTCGCGCGCGCGACTAACTAACACGCGGATAATCAGCGGCGTCGCACGAGTGCTTGCCGTTACGGCGCCGACCCATGCCTTGCGTATCGTCCTGATCACGGCCGCATTTCATTCCAGCAGCGTTGGGCGGGTTCCGGCCGCATTTTTATCGATCCCCGCGTGGGTTTCGGCCGATTCATGGCGCCCGATAGATCCACCGCCCCAATGTAATCAAGGTTTCTCCCAACTGGCGTCGGCTCCCGATAGCAGAGTGCTGGCCAACAGGAACCTGATGCCGTTAGCTTGGAGACATCCCCATGGGGACCGATCTTGTTCCGCTCCCTCCCTCGGATTATGCCGAAGAACCCGACGTGGCGGGTTTATTGAGAGCTTGGGACAGAGCGGAATCTACATCGCGAATCCTCAAGGCGAGTATCTTGTTCGTGACGGCGGGAGCGATCGTGTTCGCGGTTCTGTCGGCGGGAAATCCACTCGTGCTTTTTGCGAAAGCCAGGGCTTCCCTGATTGGCACATCGGCACCTCAGGATGGCACCGGTCAGCCGGCGCCAATAATTCAAACAACCGCTGACCGTCAGGTTTTGCCGCCAACTGCAGGGGACGTGCCGAAGGGCGACGAAATGGCCTTCCCGCGTGAAGCTGCCGATCAGAGTCAGACCGAGATCCATCAGCAGCCAGCCGAAGACGTGCTGAAGCAACTCCAGGCCTGGGCAGCCGAGGAGGATGCACGGGCAAAGGTTGAGACTGCACCGTCGGTAGAGCCCATACAGTCGGTAGAGCCCGTACAGTCGGCAGAGCCCGTACAGTCTGTAGAGTCCGTAAAGCCTGTAGAACCTGTACAGCCTGTACAGGATTCCCGAACACCGGTTGCGCAGGAGCCCGGACCGCAGGTCCGGCACGCGCAAAGGCACCGGCTGATCCGTCCTTTGCAAAATGCGCGAGCCGAAATCCGGCCCGAGCAAAATGCCCGTGCAAAGGCCCGGCTCGCAAAAAACGCCGGAGCTGATATGCGGCGCACAGCCCCGATCAGAGCAAGCCAGTCCCCGCGTGAACCTTGAATGGCTCCGCGTCGCGAACGTGGCCCCTAAGGGTATCGACTGACTTGTGTCGGGATACGTCCATCACCTGCTCGCTACTGTCGGGGCCTTCCCGTGATGAGCCGAGCTGATTTCCGCCTGGCACGTTTCGGACGCGACGCTCTCGCCCGCCGATGTCCGTTCGCTGGTGTGTAGCGGACATCATTCAGACGCGTGGGGTGAGAAAAGCGCAGCGAAACCACCGCAACATCTGCGCGCCCCACGCTCTGCGATCTCTCCAACCTCAGGCCATCACGCGCTGCGGCAGCAATTCCGCGATCTGGATGGCGTTGAGCGCGGCTCCCTTCAAAAGCTGGTCCGCCGCCACGAACATCGAGATCGAATGGCCGCTGGGGTCGCTGAGATCCTTGCGGATGCGGCCGACCAGGACGTCATCCTGGCCCGACGCATCGATCGGCATCGGGAAATAATTCTTGACCCGATCATCGACGATCTTCACGCCCGGCGCGTCCGACAGGATCGCGCGAACCTGCGCTTCGGAAATCGGCTTTTCACATTCGAACGTGATCGCCTGAGAGTGCGCACGGAGCACGGGGACGCGCACGCAGGTCACGCCGATGGCGATGCCTTCGTCTTCGAAGATCTTTCCGGTCTCGCGGATGACCTTGGTTTCCTCCTCGTTGTACCCGGTCTCCGGATCGATTTTGGTATCGTGATTGAAGACGTTGAAGGCATAGGGGTGCGGCAGCACCTTGGGTTGGTAGCTCTGCCCGGCAAGGCTGGCGCGCGTCGATTCAACCAATTCTTCCATGGCGGCGGCGCCCGCGCCGCTGGCCGCCTGATAGGTCGACAGGATCAGGCGCCTGATGCGGTTCGTCCGGTGGATCGGCCACAACGGCACGAGTGCGGTGATCGCCGAGCAGTTCGGAACGGCGATGATGCCCTTGTGCCCGGCGATGCGGGCCGCATTGATCTCGGGGATCACCAGCGGCACCTCCGGGTCCATCCGGAAGGCGGATGAATTGTCGATGACGACGGCGCCGGCCGCCGCCGCGATCGGCGAAAAGCGTCTGGAGACGCTGCTGCCGGCCGAGAACAGCGCAATGTCGACGCCATCGAACGAGCGCTCGTTGAGCTCCTCGACGACGATCCGTTGGCCGCGAAATTCGAGCGTCTTGCCGGCCGAGCGGGCGCTTGCCAGCGCCTTCAATGTCCTCACCGGAAACCGGCGCTTGTCCAGCGTGGCGATGAATTGGGCGCCGACGGCGCCGGTTACGCCGGCAATCGCAACGACGGGATCGTTCTTCACTGGCTCTGTCCTCTTTGTTTGAGCACGATCCCCCAGGAAAGCCAGTACCCACTTTTCCGGATCATGCTGCAGGCAATAAAAAAGCCCCGGACCTTTTCAGGCGGGGCTTCGGGTTCAGATGATGCGATCGTCTACTTACGCGCGCACGCCGCCCGAGGCCCTGGAGGGCTTTCCGGTTTTCGCGGTGCGTTTGGTGTTCGTCATGGCGCGGGCTTATGCGGGAGATTTTGACCAGCGTCAACGGCTTTCGGAGGGAAAATCGGCCTCAACAAGGTTGAAAAGGGCGTCGTTGTTACGCGATAAGCTGACGCATGAGCCTTCCCAATCACTTTGAACGTGTCGCGACCGACGGCGCCGCGCGCACCGGCAGGCTGACCACCCCGCATGGCGTGGTGCGGACACCGGCTTTCATGCCCGTCGGCACCGCCGGCGCCATGAAGGGCATGCATTGGCGCGAGGTGCGCGACGCCGGCGCCGATATTGTGCTCGGCAACACCTATCATTTGATGCTGCGGCCGGGCGCCGAGCGCATCGCAACGCTCGGGGGCCTGCAGACCTTCACCGGCTGGAACGGGCCGATGCTGACGGATTCGGGCGGCTTCCAGGTGATGTCGCTGTCGGAACTGCGCAAGGTGAGCGAAAACGCCGTCACGTTTCGCTCCCACATCGATGGCGCCATGGTCGAATTGTCGCCGGAACGTTCGATCGAGGTGCAGCGGCTGCTCGGCTCGGATATCGCGATGCAGATGGATGAGTGCGTCCGGCTGCCTGCGGAGCGCGGCGACATCGAGCGCGCGATGCAGCTGTCGTTGCGCTGGGCGGAGCGCAGCAAGCGCGCCTTCGAGACAGCGCCGCCCGGATATATGCTGTTCGGCATCGCGCAAGGCGGCGACGTGCCGGCGCTCCGGCAGGCCAGCGCGCGGGGCCTGGTCGAGATCGGCTTTCATGGTTACGCGATCGGCGGCCTCGCGGTCGGCGAGCCGCAGGCGGTGATGCTGGGAATGATCGAGGAAGTAGAACCTATCCTGCCCGCGGATCGCCCGCGCTATCTGATGGGTGTCGGCACGCCCGAAGATCTTCTGGAGGCGGTCGCGCGCGGCATCGATATGTTCGACTGCGTGATGCCGACCCGCAACGGCCGGCACGGCATGGCCTTCACCCGCTTCGGCCAGATCAATCTGCGCAACGCCCGCCATGCCGACGATGCCCGGCCGCTCGATGAGGAAAGCCTGTGGCCCGCCACGCGCGATTATTCCCGCGCCTACCTGCATCACCTCGTAAGGTCGGGCGAGACGCTGGGGGCGATGCTGCTGTCGGAAATCAACGTCGCCTATTACCAGCGCCTGATGACGGACATCAGGGAGGCGATTTCACAGGGCGCGTTTGCAGATTTCCGCGAGCGCACGCGAGCCGGCTGGGCGAGGGGTGATATTCCGCCGCGCTGAACGGATCGCGTCCTCATCCATCGCGATTGAAATCCGAAATTCAGCGCATTGCCGGCGTAGCCAGTTAAGGCATTTCCGCTCTCGAGGTCCTGGACCGGCATGAGATATGACTCAAAGCTCGGCCCGATTTCTACTAGGCTCGCGGGTGCTGTTTCATCGCGAAAGGGAGGATTGTCATGCCGATCTATATCTCGCGTGGATGTTACACTGCCGATGCCGTGCGCGGCATGATGGCTGCGCCCGAAGATCGGGAGCCATCGATTGCAATGGTGTTTGAGAAGCTGGGCGGCAAATTGCTCAGCTATTATGTGACACTTGGCGAATTCGACTGGTTGCTTGTCGCGGAGTTTCCGGATGAAAAGGCAGCGGCATCGGGTATTCTTGTCGCCATGGCGGGCGGCAGCGTCAGCAACGTCCAGACGACGGTGGCCATGACCTCCAAGCAGGCGATCGAGGCGTTCAGCGGGGCCGCCGCCGTGGCGAAATCGTTCAAAAGCGCCGGGAAATAATTGGGATCACGAGGCTGGGAGCCGCTCCGTCGCCATTGCCAAAACTTCCGCCTATTCCTTGGGGCCCCGCTGCAAGTCGGCGGGTGCCTTCTCGGTTGGGAATATGCCCTCATAAATCGCGCGGGCCTCTTGAATGAGACGCGCGCGATCGAGGTCGCGCTTCGGGATGAATTGTACCACTTCGCCCATTTTGCTCACCACGGCCGACGATTCGGAGGAATTATTCCGCCAATGATCGCCGGCATGGGTAAACACGTGGTTTCAGGTCTTCTGCGCCGGAAGAGCCGCCCCTATCACAAGTAGTTTTTTCTGGACGGCTCGGCCCCCGTAGAAACCCCGTCTCCGTCGGCAGGAAAAAGGGGCGAGTTCTTGCGCCTCGAATAACCGTTCCGGATCCAAGGCGATGTCCGCGTTACTACCGCGCTACCCCTGAACGGCCCGCAGGTATTTCCGTGCCTGTCTGCATCGCCTGATGAAAACCGGGCGACACGCTGGGCGCCATGCGGTGCGGCGATTTCAAAGTCTGGCGCGGTCACATGCCACCAGCCCCGCCACCACCTCCGCCTCCGCCGCCGCCAGCCTGTCTGGACATTTCGAGGTCCCGGTCCACGCCACCGGGTGCAGCAGGCAGGTAACCGAAAGCTCCCGGATAGCCCCACCTTGAGCCCTTCGGTTGCATCTCGCGCAGCGGAATGTAGCCGGAGCCCGCGTGATGTTTCCTGGAGACATTGTGGTGGAGAGCCGGTGTCTTGCCTGGCGCACCCTGCGCAAGCGCGGCTGGTGCGGCGGCGATGAAAGCGGCGACAGAAAGTGCGATGATCGGTGTCTTCACTTTTCGGTCCTCCCATCCTTTGGACGGATAGCCCGCGCAGCGCCTCTAAAATTAAACCCGTTCCGTCAACGGGCCGCATCACGCTGCGGTGAAGGCGCAGCTTTTCTCCATGGCAAGTCTTGGTCGACGCAAATGACGCGATGCGCGAGCGCCGCCGCGGCAAATCGCGTCATGGGGTTGGGTGCGGGTCCGAACCGCGACCGACCAATGGGGTACCTCGTCAGGTGGACTTGATGACCGCTGCAAATGGGCGCACAGGCAACCTGCGGGATGCTCACGAGTCAGCAAGCTGGCCAACGGTCGATTTCAATGACTGTTACATCGAAAGGCCGAATAGTTGCGCCGTCTGCGGCGCTGGTCGTCGCCTGTGGTGCCGCGCTGTTCTTCGGCATCAGCCACCTGCGGAGCGAGCCGCCGGTTGAAACCAGCGCCGCGATCGCCGCGGCAGCGGCCTTGCCGGCCGCGTCGG
>JBAUUA010000202.1:0-4637 GCA_049582465.1 Bradyrhizobium sp.
GGCTGATCGCCGGCAACAACACCGGCTACAAGACCGCGGCCGATCTGATTGCCGCCGCCAAGGCCGCGCCGGGCAAGATCAACTACAGCTCCGGCGGTCCGGGCAGCCCGCAGCATCTGGCGATGGCCATGTTTGCATCCAGCGCCGGCATCTCGCTGACCCATGTACCCTACAAGGGCGCGACGCAGGCGGCCACCGATGTGGCCTCCGGCCAGATTCCCGTCGGTTTTCAGGGGCTGGGGACGGTCGCTGCGCTGGTACGCGGCGGTCAGCTCAGGCTGATCGGGGTGACCACGGAAAAACGATTGCCACAATTCCCTGATGTGCCGACGGTTTCTGAGTCGGGTCTGCCCGGATTCTTCTTCAATTCCTGGTTCGCAATCCTGGCGCCGGCCGGGACGCCGAAGGACATCATTGCCAGGCTGAACGCCGAAGTCCTCAAAGCGGTGGGCGATCCCGAGGTGCGCCACAAGCTCGAGGATCTGGGCTTTTCGGTGCGCGGAACCTCGCCCGCGGAACTCGGCGGCCTCACGCGCGAACAGCTCGCCAAATACGCCCGCGTGATTAAAGAGATGGGTATCACCAACGAATAGAGCGCTTCGTGCCGAAACGCTCACGGCGGCGGCCTCTCCAAGGTGCGATGGCAGTGGGCGGCGAACCCCATCGTGTATGTTGCCGCCTAAAATTGTCGTCTAATCTTTCGCGACCTCGAATCCTCCTGTGTGACACTTCCCATGTCCGGACAATTGTCGGCTGCAAACGCTTGTTCTGTCGCGATCTTTCGTTAATCTGACGTGGTGGATGAAGGAGCCGAGGGTGTTTTGTCAGGTCTGTCTCTCGACCCTGAAGGCAGGTGATCTGTATTGCCCTTCCTGCGGGGTGGCGGTCCCGGAGAACGCACCAAGGCCGCAAGCCGCGGAAGTCCGCGGGCGCATCGCCGGCGAGCGGAAGTACCTTACCGTCCTCTGCGCCGACTTGCAGCGTTCCACCGACCTGATCTCGGAACTGGATCCGGAGGCTGCGATTTCGCGGCTCGAGCCAGCCCTGGCCGCCATGCGCATCGCGGTTCGCCGCAACCGCGGCATCGTCAGCAAGGAGGGCGGCGACGGCCTGATTGCGCTATTTGGTGCGCCGCACGCCGATGACAATCACGCCGTCATGGCCTGTCATGCGGCCGTCGAGCTGGTTCACCGCGTCAAGCTCCTGAACGATCCGGCGCTGCGGGTCCGGGTGGGCGTTCATTCCGGCTATGTCGTCGCCCATGTCATCGAGGCGGATCTCTCCTCGATCTATGAAGCCGGTGGTCCGGCGGTCCACCTGGTCAAGCGGCTCGAGAACGCGGCGCAGGCCGGCCAGATCCTGGTGTCGGAATCCTGCCAGAGCCTGGCAGCGGGGCTCGTGACCTTCAACGCGCTGCCCCCGAAACGGCTGGATGGGTTTGCCGCCCCTGTTCCTCATTACGAGCTTGTCGAAATCAGCGGCCTGACCCGCTGGCGGGCTCGGTCGAGCAAGGGGCTATCGTCATTCGTCGGACGCGGAGAAGAGATTTCCCTGCTCGATCGGGCGGCGGGGGAGGTCGCTGCGGCCGGGCAGGTCATTGCGCTCGTTGGCACGGCCGGCATCGGAAAATCCCGACTGGTCCATGAATTTGTCGCCGCGCTGCGGCAGAAGGACTGGCAGGTTCTGGAAGCGGAGGGCAACCCGCTGGAGCAGGCCGCTCCCTATGCACTGGCGAAGAAGCTGCTGCAGAGCGCGTTGCGGGTAGCCAACATCGCGCCGGAAGACAGGCCTCAGCTGCCTGAGGGACCGCCGCCGGCGCATTCCGATCTCTGGCCCGCGGCCCTTTGCGCCGCACTCGACCAGCCGGTCAGCGATCCCCGCTGGAGCGATCTCGAGCCGCTGCTGCGACGTCGCGTGATCACCGACGCCGTGTGCAACGCAATCGACAGGGCGGTCTCGACCCGGCCGACCGTATTGGTGCTGGAGGACCTTCACTGGAGTGACGGCCAAAGTGAAGGCGTCATCGAGGCGCTGATGTCGCTCGCCGCCCGCCGCCGGCTACTGATCCTGCTGACATGGCGGACGGAAGACACCCCGGAATGGCTGGCGCGGCTCGATGTTCGCAGGATCTGGCTGCGGTCCCTTGACGTCACCTCGGCGAATGCGCTGCTCGGCGATCTCTTGGGCACTGCGCCCGGTCTCGAGGCCCTCAAGGCGCATATTCTTCGCCATACCGGCCAGGTCCCGCTCTTCATCGAAGAGGTCGCCCGCCAGCTCCTCAATCGCGGCGTCATTGATGGCGACACCAGCCGGTTTGCCGCCAAGGCGCCGTGGGATGCGCTGGGAATTCCTCCCACGATACAGGGGGTCATTGCGTCCCGTATCGACCGGTTGTCAAAAGAGGACAAGTCCCTTCTGCAGCTCGCGGCCGTCGTCGGGCCGCGAATTTCGCCGGCGCTGCTGGCGGCGGTGACCGGCATGCCGGCCGCCCCATTGCAAAGCCGCCTTTGGTCGCTGGAGATCCTGGACTTTCTCGTCGAGACGCAACGGCTGGCCGCAGCCGAATACGAGTTTGCCCATGATCTGATCCGCGAGGTCGCCTATGATTCGATCCTGCGGCCGCAACGCGAGGAGTTGCACCGGCGGATTTTGGTCGCCATGGAGGCGATTTCCCAGGGGCGCGAACAGGAAGTCGCAGAAGCGCTTTGTCATCACGCGGTCCAGGCGCGGGACTGGGCAAAGGCGGAACATTACGCCGGGATGGCGGCGAAAAAAGCTTTCGCCAGATCGGCGTTCCGGGATGCAACGGGATATTTCGAGATTGCGATGGATGCGGTCGACAAGCTGCCGGCCTCGACGGCGCGGGAGCAGCGGGCGATCGATCTGCGCATAGAGGCCCGCCTTGCCTATGTTTCGCTTGGAAACATCGGGGGGTGGTTCGATCTTGGTCGGGAAGGGGAGACCCGGTCCGAGAAGATCGGCGATGAGGGCCGCCGGCTCGCGTCGATTGCCATCAGGGCGGCGGCGCTGAATTTCCACGGAACGCCGTATGAAGGGATTTCTGCCGGCAGCCAGGCGGTGGAGTTGGCAAACCGGCTGAATAACATGACCTGGCTCAGCTATGCGGAGTATGGACTGGGCCAGTCCTATTTTCTCGCAGGCAGGTATCGCGAAGCCGAGGAGTGGCTCGGACGAGCGGGCGCGCGTCTTGCCGCCGCGCCGGAAAACGTGCCGCCGGGAACGACGGGATCGGGCGTTCTTCTTCTCTGTCATATGATGAGGGCGCTGGTCCATGCATGGTTGGGAGAGTTTGAGAAATCCGAGCGCTATTGCGAGCAGGCGAGCGAGCTGGCTGAACAGAACGATCGGCCTTACGATTTGATCGCCGCGAGTTACGGCCGCGGTGTCGTGCAGATGATGCGCGGCAACATCAATGAGGCGCAAAGCGCTCTTGACGAGGCTCTCTCCAAATCGCGCGAGAGCGAAGTCCGGCTGTTTCTGCCGCTCGTGATGTGCGCGCTTGGAAACCTCTATTCGCAGCAAGGCCATGCCGGGCGGGCGCGGGATATCCTGCTTCAGGCAAAGGAGGAGGCCGAGGCGCTCGGGCATGAGACCAGCAAGGTGGCTGTGTCTGCTTATCTCGGCTCGGTCTATAGTCAGCTCGGGGATATCCAGCATGGATTGTCTCTCGTGCGCGCATCCCAGGCGGGCGCCAAGCAGAAGGGATACGGGGGGATCGAGGCATTGGCCGTCCTTGCCGAGGCCAATATTCTGGCGTCACAGGGAGCGTCAATGACGGAAGAGGCTATGGGATGCCTCAAGCGGACCGTTGAGATTGCAGGCGGCCTCGAAGCGCGGCCGTTGCTGGCCGCGGCCAAGGGGGTGCGGGCTCGGCTACTGGCGGGCTCCGGGCATAAAGCGGAGGCGCAGGAAGAACTGGCCGAGGCGATCGCCATTTTTGAACAATCAAAAATGACTGTGTATCTGGATCGTGCTAAAGCAGCGTTCTCCAAACTTTCGGATATATAAGGGCAAGACATTTTAACCGACGGCAGTCATCGCCGTTTTTTAATGGAGGAAAAGATGGGTGCATTTACCTACGGCGGGAAATTCGAAAAGCACATCAATGAATTGTATGGCCCGAAGAATATTCGCAAGACCGCGAAGAAATTCGCGGAGTATGAGAAGAAGCACGGGCCCTATAAATTTGGTCAGGGTTATACGAAAGTTTTGGTCCCCAAGACCGAGGATTGGAAGGATGAAAAGGGATCGACCAAGGGACACAGCAGCTGGGAGAAGAACTCCGGCGGCATACCCCCGAAGATCCGCAACAAGCTTACCAAGGTCATCCGGGCCAATATGCGGTCGAAGAAACCGAAACCGATGCTCCTGAAGGTCGGCGAGAATGTCGACGCAAGCCACGATCTGCATGTCAAGAAATTCAAGCACAAGGGGCAAGAGCATATCGGCCTGCATATGCTTTGCCCAAATGCGTCGCTGAAAAAATGATCTGATCTTTCGAGGATTTGCCGTCCGGGCGCATTGCCCTTTTGGTCGAGAAACTCGGGAGCCGCGCCATCCGGTCGCGGCTCTTGTGCTTTGCGCGGCTCCGCTAACGGCTGGCGCTTATCCAGGCA
>JBAUUA010000203.1:0-3614 GCA_049582465.1 Bradyrhizobium sp.
TACCTTGACTGACATGAACCTATCCTTTGGTCGCGGGTCCAGGCGAGCCTGCGCCACTGGCCGCATCGGGCTTCGTTTGTTACAACGCGAATTGATCGTCAAATCAACAAGAACAAGCCGGATCGACTGGTCCGGACCTCAGGGAGAAACTGCATGACGTCACGTCGCGCCGCGATGGGCCTATTTGCAATGGGGCTTTCGGCTCTGGTCTGGCCCGCCGGCGGCGCCTTTGCGCTGGACTATCCGACCCGGCCGGTTCGTTTCGTGGTGGGATATCCGCCGGGCGGCGCCACCGATATTCTGGCGCGGCTGATCGGGCAAAAGCTGTCCGAACGGCTCGGCCAGCAATTCTTCATCGAGAACAAGCCCGGCGCCGGCAACAACATCGGCACCGAGGCGGTGGTCAATGCGGCGCCGGACGGCTACACCGTGCTGCTGGTCAATCCCGCGAACTACATCAACGCCTCGCTCTACACCAACCTGAAATTCGATTTCATTCGCGATATCGCGCCCGTCGCGTCGTTCAATCGCGTGCCGAACGTCATGACGGTCGCCCCGGACGTGCCGGCCAGGACGGTCGCCGAATTCATCGCCTATGTGAAGGCCAATCCCGGCAAGGTGAACATGGCGTCATCGGGCAACGGGACCTCGGTGCACCTGTCGGGGGAATTGTTCATGGCGATGTCGGGCGCGAAGATGGTACACGTGCCCTATCGCGGCGCAGCACCGGCGATCACCGATATGCTCAGCAACCGCGTCCAGGTGATCTTCGACAACATGCCCTCGATCATCGGACATATCGCCCCCGGCGGCCTGCGCGCGCTGGCGGTGACGACCGCCACGCGTTCGCCGCAATTGCCCGACGTGCCGACGGTTGCGGAAACCGTTCCGGGCTACGAGGCGAGCGCGCTGTTCGGCATGGGCGCGCCGAAGAAGACGCCGCCGGAGATCATCGAGCAGCTGAACAAGGAGGTCAACGCCGTGCTGGCCGACCCCGAGATCCGGAAGCGCCTGGTGGAGCTCGGCGGCGAGCCGCTGATCGGCACACCGGAGGCTTTCGGTGCGATGATTTCGGCCGAGACGGAAAAATGGGAAAAAGTGGTCAAGTTTTCCGGCGCAAAAGTGGAATAGGAACCGTTTGAACCTACCTTACTTGGTATCGCACTAATTCTGATGCGAACTGACGCGAAGGAGGAAGTCATGCGTAATGCAATGTTGGCCCTGTTGGCCGTAGCTGCAGCCGGCGCCGCAACCTTTGGCGGTTCCGCCCCGGCGGCGGCCCGCGATTATCCCTATTGTATCCAGGGCGGCGGCTTCGGCTATCCCGGCGAATGCTCCTACAGTTCATACGCCCAGTGCCAGGCGAGCGCGTCCGGGCGCCACGTGTATTGCAACGTCAATCCGCGCTTCGCCTTCGGCGAGCAGCGGCGGCGCGGCCGGCCCTATCGCTATTACTGAAACGAAACCGACGGGTCAGCGGCGCGCTTGACTCGTTTTCGTTTGCCGTTATGCTAAACTGTATGGTTAAGTATAGCGATCAGACCCTGAACCGCACCTTTGCCGCGCTGGCGGACCCGACCCGGCGCGCACTGCTGGCGCGGCTCGGCAGGCGCGACAGCATCTCGGTGAGCGAGCTCGCGCAGCCGTTTTCGATGTCGTTGCCGGCGATCATGAAGCATCTTGACGTGTTGTCGGATGCCGGCCTGATCGCGCGCGCCAAGACCGGCCGCATTGTCGCCTGCCGGCTCACCGCCGGGCCGATGGAGCAGGCGATGGACTGGCTCAATCGCTACCAGCGCTTCTGGTCCGACAATCTCGACCGCCTTGCCGCTTTCGTGGAGGAGGACAAATGGCCGTCAAATCAGGCGCTGCCGGCGATGCCGGCCTCATCACCCGACCGAGCCTCACCCTCAAGCGCCGTCTCAACGCGCGCCCCGAAAAGGTCTACGCGGCGTGGACCGACCCGCAAAAAATAGCCCGCTGGTTCGGCCCCGCGTCGGTCAAGGCCGGCACCGAGCGGGCCAGCATCGATGCCCGCGTCGGTGGACGCTATTGCGTCAGCTTCGATATGGAGAGCGGCGAGCATCATGAAGTCGGCGGCGTCTATCGCGAGATGGTGCCGAACCGGCTTCTGGTGTTCAGCTGGGCCTGGCATACGACGCCGGAACGCGAGTCCCTGGTGACGGTATCGCTCAAGCCCGACGGCGACGGCACGCTGCTGACGCTGACCCACGAGCAATTCTTCGATGCCGCCGCCCGCGACGGCCATGAGCGTGGCTGGACCGGCGCGCTCGACAAGCTGCAAAATCTTCTCGCCTGAAACGCCTGCAAACAGAGGAGCCGGCCATGCAATCGCACCAAGTCGTCTCGCGCCAGCAATGGATCGCCGCGCGCAAGGCCCATCTCGACCATGAAAAGGAATTCACCAGAGCGCGCGACCGCCTGAGCGAAGAGCGGCGCGCGCTGCCCTGGGTCAAGGTCGACAAGGCTTACTTGTTCGAC
Organism: Bradyrhizobium sp.; assembly: GCA_049582465.1. Classification (GTDB taxonomy): domain Bacteria; phylum Pseudomonadota; class Alphaproteobacteria; order Rhizobiales; family Xanthobacteraceae; genus Bradyrhizobium. The sequence goes on from JBAUUA010000203.1 coordinate 2,503, forward strand.
GGGCCCCAGGGCAAGGTGACGCTGGCGGACCTGTTCAAGGGCCGCAGCCAGCTGGTGGTGCAGCATTTCATGTTCGCGCCGGACTGGAATGAGGGCTGCAAGAGCTGTTCGTTCTGGGCCGACGGCTTCGAGCGCATGGTCCCGCATCTCGCCGCGCGCGACACCACGCTGGTGGCCGTCTCCCGCGCGCCGCTATCGAAGCTCGACGCGTTCAAGACCCGGATGGGCTGGACATTCGACTGGTATTCTTCGGCCGGCAACGACTTCAACCACGACTATGCGGTCTCGTTCACGCCGGAGGAGATCAAATCGGGCGCCAAGATCTATAATTTCGGCACCTCGGGCTTCGGCGTCGAGGAAGCACCCGGCATCAGCGTGTTCTACCGCGACGAAGCCGGCAACATCTTCCACACCTATTCCTGCTTCGCCCGCGGCCTCGACATGATGAACGCCGCCTATCACTATCTCGACCTGACCCCGCTCGGCCGGCACGAAGAGGGCTTGCCCTACCCGATGGACTGGCTGCGGCTGCGCGACCAGTATGCGCCGGCGGCGGGCAAGGCCGCCTGCTGCGAGAGCTGATCGCGCACTGAACGGTTTACGCCGCGGCGGGGCCGGCCTGCTCGCCGGCGATGGCGCGATCGATGGCGTCGATCACGACCTGGGTCTCGATGAATTTGAGCCGCGCGCGCTCGGCCTTGTCGCGGTCGAACGGCGCGGCCAGCGTCTTGGCGAAGGCGTCACGGTCGTCGGCCATGCGCTCGCGCGCCTTTTTCAGCGTCTCAAGTCGTTCGCTCATGTCGGTTTCGCTTTCTAAGCCCGCGAGGCGGTCCGGGTTGCAGGCGTCACTCGGCGAGCGCTAACATGGCCGCTCGCCGGGCTGCTGATGATGCCGAATCGTTCGGCGGTCCGAATTGCAGAAGCCTATCATGGAAAGCGCCTTGAAATGTTGACCATCACCGCCGTCATTCGTGCCAAAAAGGGTCAGGAAGACACCATGCGCCGTGCTCTGCTTGCGGTTGCCGACAACGTCCGTCTCAACGAACCGAACACGATCGGTTTCTTCGTGTCGCAAGATCCGGCCAATCCCGGCGTCTTCACCACCTATGAGC
>JBAUUA010000204.1:0-7253 GCA_049582465.1 Bradyrhizobium sp.
GATGTCCAGCCAACCGATTCGCCTCACCGGATTCTTCGCGCTCACGCTGCTTGCGCTCGCGCCGCGGGCCATGGCGATGGATGCCGCGCGGCTGCCGGCCGCGACGTCCGGCGCGATGGCGCAGGCGGCTTCGCCCCAGGCGATCGCCGAATATCGCCGCCTGTTGAAGCAATATCAGGAGGCGCGCGCGGCGTTCGACGAGGAAGCCGGCGCCTATTGGAATTCCATCGCGGAGAAGCGGCGGGGCCGCAACGCCAAGCGGCGCGAGCATCTTGCGATCGGGGCCGATGACTACGTGCTGACGCAGCCGCCGGTCTATGCCGGGCCGAAGCGGCCGGTGAATCCGGAGCCCGAGCCCGCGCGTCCGCCCCGCGAACGCAAATATATTCCTGTCGTCGCCGATCTCCTGAAAGCGGCTTCCGAGCATTTCCAGTTCACGCCGCAGCGGCCATCGAGCGAACTCGAGTTCAAGCGCGCCTATGCCCGCGTCGCCCTGGCGGCGGGGCTGACGCGCGAGCAGGCGGTGCGGGTCTATGCGTTCGAGACCGGCGGCAACGGCAATCACGACATGCAGTCGGGACTCGAATACTCACGCCAGGCGCGCGCGATCTCCACCGCGATCGGCTATAACCAGCTGCTCACCACCAACAGCGTCGAACTCCTCGCTGAACAGGGCCGCGAATTCGTCCGCGCGCTGACCGAGAAGGCGGCGCAATTGTCCGGCGCCGCGCGCAGCGCGATGGAGCACAAGATCGCGGTGCTGAAGCGGATGGTGGCGGTGGCGCGTTCAGTGCCGGACGAGTGGGCGCAGCACGAGAAGCTCGGCGATACGCCGCAGGGCTGGGCGATCCATGCCATGGTGCTGGACATCGATGTCGGCCCGCTGCTGCAGACCCACAAGCTCCTGACCTCGGTGATCTTCGCGCGCGCCAAGGGTTATGCCAGGCCGCTCACCGCCGCCGAACTGGAGATGATGAACCTGACCGGCGACTCGACCGGGCTCGACATGGTGACGATGCCGCAGGCGCTGCGCGAGCAGGTCCCGACTTCGAATTTCTTCCAGCGCTCGGGCTACGAGCGTAACCCGGTGGCGATCCGCCACAACACGGTGGCCAAGCTGCTCGCGATCACCGACTCCCGGATGGACAGCAACAGCCGCCTGCCCGGCGCGAAGGAGCTGGCGGCAGCGTTTTAGCCAGTCTCTCCGTCATCCTTCGAGGCTCGCAAGAGCTCGCACCTCAGGATGACGTCACCCTGAGGTGCCGACGCGAAGCGGCGGCCTCGAAGGGCGAAATAGACTCAATCCGACCCGAACATGAACTTGCCGCCGCCTTCAAGGAAAGGCCCGGTCCGCATGTAGAGCTGTCCGTTCTGGCCGATGAAGAACAAGGTGCCCTTGGGCACCTTCTTGGCGCCCTTGAGCAACAGGCCTGCATTGTTGGTGCCCATCTTGTAGGAAAAGGTCTTGCCGTCCTTGTCGTAGCCATAGCCCATGTCCGGCTTCAGCTCCCAGGGCGTCGGCTTGGCGTCTTCCGCGAACGCGGCCGTCGTCGATGCGCTAGCCCCCAGCGCTGTCAGCGCGGCCGCCATCAAAATTGTTTTGGTCGAAAATCCCGTCATCCTGCATGCTCCCCGGCAATTGGTCTGGAAAAGATAAGTTGCATTGGCGCGCCCCGCCAATTCCTGAACAAATCACGAACGCTGATGTCGCGTCAATACGACGAGCCGGTTGGCGGCCGCACGCGCGTTCAAGACTTTGGGATTTCCCGCTGGTCGCTTCGCGACTATGTTCCGGTTTGGCGCTAGAAGATGCGACTGCAGAATAAGCCATGGGATGATTCGGATGAACCACGTCGTGAAGATTTGTTTTGTTGTCGCGTTGGGCGTGGTGGCGCTGGTTCCTGTTGCCCGGGCGGACGAGTTCAAGCTTTCCAACAACCAGAGAATTTCCTGCAGCCGCGGGCTGGCCGCCGGCAAGCTCAACACCGCGACCTGCAAATCCTACACCTATGTCTTCAACGTCAAGACGTCGGAATATTTCCGCTGTCAGGTCAGCCTGGCGCTGACGCGCGACAACAAGGAAGTCATCAACGTCCAGGCCGACGGCGGCTGCACCAAGAAGCCGCGGATCTTCGATACCGACTCCAGCTACTCGTTCGATGCCACCGAAACCGAGCCGCCGAACACCAATTCGTTTTTCGGTCCCGGCGGCTACTCGATCTGGGCGAGCGACAACACCGCGCAGAAGGTGCGCGGCTGCATTACCATCTCGTCGGGCCTCGGCTCCGACATCTCGAAATGCCTGGACATGACGTTTCAGTGAGAGACGTCGGCCGATCTGAAATCCGGACGGTCGCATGATTGGCGCGGCCGCTTCGCTTGCCGCGAGGCGATGCTGCAATCTGACGCGCATCGCTCCGGCATGATGCCGGCGAAGCTGATGCCTCGCCCCGCTTGCCGGGTTTCAACGCGGGAACCCCGCTTTTGCGGCCCGAATGGCTGTTTTCCGCAACCCTGTTGACCGATGGGATGGCTTGACCCGGGGCCTTGCGCCGTCCAATTTCCCGGCGGTTTCTGGGGAGAATAATCATCATGAATTCGAAATGGATCGCCGCTGCCGCGGCGATGGCGGTGGTTTTGGCGGCGCCTGCCGCGCGGGCGCAAGGATTTATTAACGTACTGACCGGCGGCACTTCCGGCGTGTATTACCCGCTCGGCGTCGCCATCGGAAAGATCTACAGCGACAAGATTCCGGACGTGAAGACCCAGGTGCAGGCCACCAAGGCGTCGGTCGAGAACCTAATCCTGCTGCAGCAGGGTCGCGGAGAGATAGCGTTTGCGCTCGGCGATTCGCTGAAAGCCGCATGGGACGGCGACGAGGAGGCGGGCTTCAAGTCCAAGCTGGACAAGCTGCGCACCATCGGCGCGATCTATCCGAACTACATCCAGATCGTCGCCACCGCCGACAGCGGCATCAAGACGCTGGCCGACCTCAAGGGCAAGAGCCTCTCGGTCGGCGCGCCAAAGTCGGGTACCGAGCTCAACTCGCGCGCGATCCTGGCCGCGGCGGGACTGAGCTACAAGGACATCGGCAAGGTCGAATACCTGCCGTTCGCCGAATCCGTCGACCTCATGAAGAACCGGCAGCTGAACGCGACGCTGCAATCGGCCGGCCTCGGGGTGGCTTCGCTGAAGGATCTTTCCACCTCGACCGAGATCACCGTGGTGTCGGTGCCGAAGGAGGTGGTCGAGAAGATCGGCCCGCCGTTCAAGCCGGTCACCATTCCCGCCAACACCTATGCGGGCCAGGACAAGGACGTGCAGACCGCAGCGGTGATCAACTATCTCGTGACGAGTTCCGCGGTGTCCGACGATCTCGCCTATCAGATGACGAAGCTGATCTACGAGTCGCTGCCGGAACTCGCCAATGCGCACGCGTCCGGCAAGGAGATCAAGCTGGAGAACGCGGCTTCCGGCAGTCCGGTGCCGCTGCATCCCGGTGCGATCCGCTATTACAAGGAAAAGGGCCTGATCAAGTAGGGCCGTCACGGGACGTCATGGCCGGGAGCGGGGCGCGCGAACGGGCTTCGCGTGCTTTCGCCGGGATGCCCGGCCACTCGGCATTTTTAGGCGAATTTAACTTTTTGGCGCATTGGGAGGCCCATGGCCGCGCGTCGATGGTATAAGGGCCGCGCTGGACTTGGGTGCTGGGGAATGACAAAAAATGCTGAAGGCTGTGGACGCTGAAGCGCCCGTCAAGGTTGAATTCGACAATTTCGAGCACGGATTCCCGGAAGGTTTTGGCCCCGGCCGCTGGGGCCACCTGGCCTACGCCATCGGCATCGTGTTCGCGGCATTCCAGCTCTATGTCGCGGCCTTCAACTATTTTCCGAGCCAGGTGGTGCGCGGCGTTCACGTCGGCTTCCTGATCCTGATGACGTTCGGCCTGATCGGCAACTTCACCGCCAGGAGCAATGCCGGTCGCGCGGCCGGCTGGCTGATCGGCGGCGTCGGATTTCTGTGCGGGCTGTATCAGTGGATCTTCTACGCCGACCTGATCGCGCGCGACGGCGATCCGACGCGGCTCGATCTCGCGGTCGGCACCTTGCTGGCGGTCCTGATCTTCGAGGGCACGCGGCGGCTGATGGGCCTGGCGCTGCCGCTGATGGCCGGCGCCTGCATCCTCTACTGGTTCTTCGGTCAGTATCTGCCCGCGCCGTTCAACCATCGCGGCTACGGCTTCGACCAGATCGTCAGCCATCTCGCCTACGGCACCGAAGGCTTTTACGGCGTGCCGATCTACGTCTCGGCGACCTATATCTTCCTGTTCATCCTGTTCGGCTCGTTCCTCGAACACGCCGGGATGATCCAGCTGTTCACCGACGTCTCGCTCGGCCTGTTCGGCGGCACCCGCGGCGGACCCGCCAAGGTCGCGGTGTTCGCTTCGGGCATGATGGGAACGATCTCGGGCTCCGGCGTCGCCAACGTCGTCACCGTCGGCCAGTTCACGATTCCGCTGATGATCAAGTTCGGCTATCGCCGCGCGTTCGCCGCCGGCGTCGAGGCGACCGCCTCGATGGGCGGGCAGATCATGCCGCCGGTGATGGGCGCGGTCGCCTTCATCATGGCCGAGACGCTGGGCGTCGAATACGCGGTCATCGTCAAGGCCGCGGTGATTCCGGCGATCCTCTATTTCGCCTCCGCGTTCTGGATGGTGCACCTGGAAGCCGGCAAGCACGGCCTCGTCGGCATGAAGCGCTCGGAAATCCCGAGTGCCTGGAAGGCGCTGGTGGCGCGCTGGTATCTGGTGTTGCCGCTGGCGGCGCTGGTCTACATGCTGTTTCAGGGCTTCACGCCGCTCTATGCCGGCAGCATGGGGCTGGCCCTGACGGTGGCGCTGATCCTGGGGGCCAGCATCACGCTCGGCTTCTCCAATCAGGTGCTGCGCTATGTGTTCTGGGTAGGGCTTGCGCTGGTCGTCGCCGCGGTATCGCACCAGGGCGTGGAGATCGTTCCGGTGGCAGGCGTGGTCGGCGTTCTCGTGCTTATTTCGGCGCTGACGCGCGGCGGCCGGGCGACGCTGGTGGCATGCCGCGATTCGCTCGCCGACAGTTCCAAATCGGCGCTGACCGTCGGCATGGCCTGCGCCATCGTCGGCACCATCATCGGCATGATGTCGCAGACCGGCGTCGGCACCATCTTCGGCAGCTGGGTCATCGGGCTCGGGGCCAAGAGCCTGTTCCTCGCGCTGGTCATGACCATGCTGCTGTCGATCCTGCTCGGCACCGGCATCCCGACCATTCCGACCTACATCATCACCGCGGCGCTCGCCGCGCCGGCATTGGCGAAGCTCGGCGTGCCGCTGATCGAGAGCCACATGTTCGCCTTCTACTACGGCATCATGGCGGACCTCTCGCCGCCGGTGGCGCTGGCGGCGCTGGCGGCCGCGCCGATCGCCAGGGAAAATCCGGACAAGATCGGCTGGGAGGCGATGCGGATCGCGCTCGCCGGCTATGTGATTCCCTTCATCTTCGTCTACTCGCCGGCGCTGATGCTGCAGGCCGGCGATCCCATGGCCGCCCAGCTTGGGTTCTACGGCGCGGTGGCGCTGGCGACCTTCAAGGCGCTGGTCGCCATCGCCCTGTTCGGCATGGTCGCGATCGGCTTCCTGTTCACGCGGATGACGCTGGCCGAGCGCGTCATCGCCCTGCTTGCAGCGCTCTGCCTGCTCGGCGATTTCCGTTTCAGCGATACGCTCGGCTTCGCGCTGACGGCCGCGATCGTGTTCTGGCAATGGACGCGGCGCCCGCGCCGGGCGGCGGCGCCGGCTTGAGCCTCTGCCTCGCCTCGCTCGGCGTGGTGAAGACGCTGTCGCTTGCCGCCTTCACGCTGGTGTGGACGCACTCGGTCGAAAAGGTCGACTGGCAGGAAGACTGGCGCGTCACCGCCGGCGGGCTGCAACTGGTGCAGGCGCGGGTCAAGGGTTCGGGCGCCGGCATGGAGCCGCCGCCGGAGGCGCGGCTGATCGACGGCTGGTTTCAATGGCAGCCCAAGCGCGCGCCGATGCCGGAAGTGGTGCTCGGCAATTCCGGCGCCGCCGGCGAATGGCGGCTGTGCAGCAACGGCAGCTGTCGTACGCTGTCGGAAATTTTCGGGCATCCGATCGGCGCGAATGTGACGACGATGCGGGCGTGCGATCCGTAGCCCGGATTTCGCCGGCGCTCCATCCGGGCTACAACGATCGCAACAATGAACATTAAGGGAGAGACTGCGATGGATCGGCTGAAAGGCAAAACCGCGCTGGTGGTCGGCGCCGGCTCGATCGGGCCGGGCTGGGGCAATGGCAAGGCGACCGCGGTGACCTTTGCGCGCGAGGGCGCGCAGGTGTTCTGCGTCGACCGCAACGGCGCCGCCGCCGAAGAGACCGTGAAGATCATAACGGGAGAAGGCGGCAAGGCGGCCGCGTTCACCGCCGACGTGTCCCGTGCCGGCGATGTCGAGGCGATGGTGGCGGCCTGCCTGAAGGTTTACGGGCGCATCGACGTGCTCGACAACAATGTCGGCATCGCCGAGATGGGCAGCGTGGTCGATGTCTCGGAAGCCGAGTGGGACCACGTCTTCGCGGTCAATCTCAAGAGCGCGTTTCTCGCCATGAAGCACGTCATCCCCGTGATGGTGCGGCAGGGCGGCGGCTCGATCGTCAACATCTCCTCGATCGCCTCGATCCGCCATACCGGCGTGTCTTACGTCACCTACGCCGCCACCAAGGCCGCCATGAACCAGATGACGCGCACCACGGCGGTCGAGTTCGCCCCGCAACATGTCCGCGTCAACGCCGTCCTGCCGGGCCTGATGAAGACGCCGATGGTCGAGCATTCCGCGGGCCTGGCGTCGAGCTACGCCAAGGGCGATGTCGAGGCCATGTGGCGCGCGCGCGACGCCCAGGTGCCGATGGGGCACATGGGCGAAGCCTGGGACGTCGCCAATGCGGCGCTGTTTCTCGCCTCCGACGAATCGAAATACGTCACCGGGATCGAGCTGGTGGTCGATGGCGGCATCACGCTGAAGATGAGTTGACGCCTCCACAACTCTCCGGTCGTCCCTGCGAAAGCAGGGACCCATAACCACCGGCTCGCGTTGGTGCGCGAAGGCCGTCCAACAGCTTCTTTCAAAACAAGCGGCACGGCGTATGGGTCCCTGCTTTCGCAGGGACGACCTCATGCCTGCGCGCTCAGTTCCGCGCGGTCTAGTTC
>JBAUUA010000205.1:0-4846 GCA_049582465.1 Bradyrhizobium sp.
CGCAAGATCTGGGCGGCGGTGCAGATCCGGCGCGGACCCAACGTGGTCGGCCCCTTTGGCCTGTTCCAGTCCTTCGCCGACCTCCTGAAATTCGTATTCAAGGAGCCGATCATTCCCTCCGGCGCCAACAAGGGCGTGTTCCTGCTGGCGCCGCTGGTCTCCTGCGTGCTGGCGCTCGCGGCCTGGGCGGTGATTCCGATGAATCTCGGCTGGGTGATCTCCGACATCAATGTCGGCATCCTCTACATCTTCGCGATCTCGTCACTGTCGATCTACGGCATCATCATGGCCGGCTGGTCATCGAACTCGAAATACCCGTTCCTGGCGGCGCTGCGCTCGGCGGCGCAGATGGTGAGCTACGAAGTCTCGATCGGCTTTGTCATCATCACCGTGTTGCTGTGTGCAGGCTCGCTGAACCTTTCGGCCGTTGTCGAGGCCCAGAACACCCGCGGGCTCGCCAGCCTGATCGGCCTGCCCAGCCTGACCATCCTGAACTGGTACTTCATCCCGCTGTTTCCGATGTTCGTGGTGTTCTACGTCTCGGCGCTGGCGGAAACCAACCGTCCGCCGTTCGACCTGGTGGAAGCCGAGTCGGAACTGGTGGCGGGCTTCATGGTCGAATACGGCTCGACGCCGTATCTCTTGTTCATGCTCGGCGAGTATGTAGCAATCTGCACGATGTGCGCGATGGCCACGATCCTGTTCCTGGGAGGCTGGCTGCCGCCGATCGCGGTGGCGCCGTTCACCTGGGTGCCCGGGGTGATCTGGTTCGCGCTCAAACTATTCTTCATGTTCTTCCTGTTTGCGATGGCGAAGGCGATCGTGCCGCGCTACCGCTACGATCAACTGATGCGGCTCGGCTGGAAGGTGTTCCTGCCGCTGTCGCTGGCGATGGTGGTCATCGTCGCCGGCGTGCTGCACTTCGCGGGGATCGCTCCGCAATGAGGTCGCTATGAGTGTCAATATCAACGCCACCGCGCGCTCGCTGCTGCTGTCGGAATTCGTATCGGCGTTCTTCCTCGCCATGCGCTATTTCTTCCAGCCGAAGCCGACGCTGAACTATCCGTTCGAGAAGGGACCGATCTCGCCGCGCTTCCGCGGCGAGCACGCGCTGCGCCGCTATCCGAACGGCGAGGAACGCTGCATCGCCTGCAAGCTGTGCGAGGCGATCTGCCCGGCACAGGCGATCACGATCGAGGCCGGCCCGCGCCGCAACGACGGCACCCGCCGCACCGTGCGCTACGACATCGACATGGTGAAATGCATCTATTGCGGGCTGTGCCAGGAGGCCTGTCCGGTCGACGCCATCGTCGAGGGACCGAATTTCGAATTCGCGACCGAGACCCGCGAGGAACTCTATTATGACAAGGCGAAACTGCTCGCCAATGGCGACCGCTGGGAGCGCGAGATTGCGAAATCGATCGAACTCGACGCGCCGTACCGGTGAGGTGAGGGCATGATCCTTCCAGCGCTGTTCTTCTATCTGTTCGCCGGCATCTGCGTGGCCTCGGCGGTGATGGTGATTGTCTCGCGCAATCCCGTGCACTCCGTGCTGTTTTTGATCCTGGCCTTCGTCAACGCCTCGGGCCTGTTCGTGCTGATGGGCGCCGAGTTCCTGGCGATGATCCTGGTCGTGGTCTATGTCGGCGCGGTCGCGGTGCTGTTCCTGTTCGTGATCATGATGCTCGACGTCGACTTCACCGAGCTGCGCGAGGGCTTCCTCGAATATCTGCCGATCGGGCTCGTGATCGGCGCGATCTTCCTCGCCGAACTGCTGCTGGTCGGCGGCGGCTGGGTCATCAACGCCGGCACCGCCAAGTCGATTACGGCGGCGATCCCCAACAACGTCAGCAACACCGAGGCGCTCGGGCTTGTGCTCTATACGAAGTATATCCACTACACCGAGATGGCCAGCATGGTGCTGCTGGTTGCGATGATCGGCGCCATCGTGCTGACGCTGCGCCACAAGGTGAGCGTGAAGCGGCAGGACATCAACGTGCAGAACGCGCGGACGCCCGCGATTGCGATGAGCGTGCGCAAGGTGGCCTCGGGCCAGGGCCTGCAGGATGCGGACGCGGCGGAGTGGGTGCAATGACGATCGGTCTTGGACATTACCTTGCGGTCGGCGCGATCCTGTTCACGCTCGGCATCCTCGGCATCTTCCTCAACCGCAAGAACATCATCGTCATCCTGATGTCGATCGAGCTGATCCTGCTGGCGGTCAATATCAACCTGGTGGCGTTCTCGACCTTCCTCGGCGACATCGTCGGCCAGGTGTTCGCGATGCTGGTGCTGACGGTGGCGGCGGCGGAGGCTGCGATCGGTCTTGCGGTGCTGGTGGTGTATTACCGCAACCGCGGCTCGATCGCGGTTGAAGACGTCAATCTGATGAAGGGTTAACCCGCCAATGATCCAGGCAATTGTCTTCCTGCCGCTGATCGGCGCGGTGCTTGCGGGACTGATCTCGATCTTCGGCGCGCATGCGCGCAACCCGAGCGGCGATGAGGTCGAACATCACGGTGACGCCCATGGCGCCGATGCCCATGCAGCGGATGCCCATGCCGACGACCACGGTCATGACGATCATCATGCGGTGGAACCGCCGGCTGCGGGTTCGCGCGCGGCCGAGCTGATCACCACGGGGCTGTTGCTGGTGTCGGCGGCGTTGTCCTGGGTGGCGCTGGTCGATGTCGGCTTCATGCATCACGATATCAGGGTCGCGCTGTTCCCCTGGATCAATTCGGGCGATCTGCAGGTGGCGTGGTCGCTGCGGGTCGATACGCTGACCGCCGTGATGCTGGTGGTGGTCAACACCGTCTCCTCGCTCGTGCACCTCTATTCGATCGGCTACATGGACGAGGATCCGTACCGGCCGCGCTTCTTCGCCTATCTCAGTCTGTTCACCTTCGCGATGCTGATGCTGGTGACCTCGGACAATCTGGTGCAGCTGTTCTTCGGCTGGGAGGGCGTCGGTCTCGCCAGCTACCTGCTGATCGGGTTCTGGTACCAGAAGCCGTCGGCGAACGCCGCGGCGATCAAGGCCTTCGTGGTCAACCGCGTCGGCGATTTCGGCTTCGCGCTCGGCATCTTTGCCATTTTTGCGCTGATCGGCTCGACCGATTTCGAGACCATCTTCGCCGGCGCTCCCGGGCTGACCGGCAAGACCATCGACTTCTTCGGCTGGCACGCCGACGCGCTGACATTGACCTGTCTGCTCCTGTTCATGGGCGCGATGGGCAAATCCGCCCAGTTCCTGCTGCACACCTGGTTGCCGGACGCCATGGAAGGCCCGACGCCGGTCTCGGCGCTGATCCACGCCGCGACCATGGTCACCGCCGGCGTGTTCATGGTGGCGCGGTTGTCGCCGCTGTTCGAGCTGGCGCCGAACGCGCAGGCCGTGGTGATGTTCTTCGGCGCCACCACCGCGTTCTTCGCGGCGACCGTCGGCCTCGTCCAGAACGACATCAAGCGCATCGTCGCCTATTCGACCTGTTCGCAGCTCGGCTACATGTTCGTGGCGATGGGGGCAGGGGCCTACTCGGTCGGCATGTTCCATCTGTTCACCCACGCCTTCTTCAAGGCGCTGCTGTTCCTGGGTTCGGGCTCGGTGATCTACGCGATGCATCACGAGCAGGACATCCGCAACATGGGCGGGCTTTGGCGCAAGATCCCCTATACCTTCGCGGTGATGTGCATCGGCACCCTGGCGCTGACCGGCTTCCCGATGTTCGCGGGCTATTTCTCCAAGGATGCGATCATCGAGTCCGCCTACGCCTCGCACAATCCGTTTGCGCTCTACGGCTTCCTGATGACCGTGGTCGCCGCTGGGCTGACCTCGTTCTATTCGTGGCGGCTGATCTTCAAGACCTTCTTCGGCGAGCCGCACGACCAGGAACATTACGAGGCGGCGCATGAAAGTCCGCTGTGGATGCTGATCCCGATCGGCGTCCTCGCCGCCGGATCGATCCTCTCGGGTTTCCCGTTCAAGGAGCTGTTCGCCGGCCACGGCGTCGAGGAATTCTTCCGTGACTCCGTCAAGATGAACCCGCACATCATCGAGGACATGCATCATATCCCCGAGACCATCGCCTACCTGCCGACGGTCATGATGGTGATCGGCGCCTATATCTCCTACGTCTTCTATATCCGTCGGCCCTATCTGCCTGTCGAACTCGCCCGCAGCCAGCCGCTGCTGTACCAGTTCCTGCTCAACAAATGGTATTTCGACGAGCTGTACGACGTGATCTTCGTGCGCCCGGCCAAGTGGATCGGACGTTTCCTGTGGAAGGTCGGCGACGGCAAGATCATCGACGGCTTCGGCCCCGACGGCGTGTCGGCGCGGGTGCTTGACGTCACCCGCAACGTCGTGAAGCTGCAAACCGGGTATCTCTATCACTACGCCTTCGCGATGCTGATCGGCGTCGCTGGATTAATCACCTGGTTCATGTTCGGCTTGGGAGGCCAGTGATGACAACCTGGCCCATTCTTTCCGTCGTCACCTTCCTGCCAGTGTTCGGCACGCTTCTGGTCTATTTGCTGGCGCGGGGCAGCGACGAGGCTGCCAACCGCAATGCGCGCTGGATCGCGCTGTGGACCACGCTGATCACCTTCGCGGTGTCGCTGATCCTGGTCTTTCGCTTCGATCCCGCGCAGCCGGACTTCCAGTTCGTCGAAAAGACGTCGTGGCTTGCCAGCGGCATCACCTACCATATGGGCGTGGACGGCATCTCGCTGCCGTTCGTGATCCTGACCACCGCCTTGATGCCGTTCTGCATCGTCGCGAGCTGGAAGTCGGTGCAGTCGCGCGTGCGCGAATACATGATGGCATTCCTGATCCTGGAAACGC
>JBAUUA010000206.1:0-4051 GCA_049582465.1 Bradyrhizobium sp.
GCCGCAATCCGTCGATGTCGCGGCGATCGTCGACAAGGCGGCCGCCGCCAAGGGCGAGAAACTGCAATGGCGCACGTCGATCGTCGATCTGATGAAGGCGCTCGACATCGATTCAAGCTTCGCGGCGCGCAAGGAACTGGCGAAGGAACTCGGTTACACCGGCGACAGCAACGATTCCGCCAGCATGAATATCTGGCTGCACAAGCAGGTGATGGCGAAACTGGCTGCGAACGGCGGCAAGCTGCCGCCCGAGATCAAGCACTGACGTCGCGTTCGCAAGCGAAGGTCAAGGCCCGCGTTCGCGCGGGCCTTTTTTGCGGGCGCAAGAGCGGGTCGATCAGCGCTGTGCCCAGTGCGAAGCCGCGTGCCAGGCCACGGTTCTCAGTTCGCTGCGGTTGAGGCCGATGTCGCTCAGGGTGCGGTCGTCCAACTCAACCATGCTGGCGACTTGTATGCGATAGCGAAGATATCGCCCAACGGTGTCGAACAGGAATGCGATCAGCATGGTGAGGTCCCCCCAGACGTGATCATGATTTAAGGATGTACTTTGGTCGCATTGCCCGGTTAACGGGGAATTGCTTTGCATCAACGAGGCGGGCGCTTCCGTAGTCTTACGGTCGCGTTAAGGATGCGAGCCCGGATCGCCTTGCCGGGGAACGACGCGCGCGGCTAGATACGCGCCCGACTCCGAGAAAAGCAGGAAAAACAGGGAGTATGACCATGAATACCGTCGATCGCCGGACCATCCTCGCATCAGGCGCGCTGGCGCTGGCGGGCGCGGCGACACAAAGCGCTCCGGCCCAAGCGCAGAGCGGCGCCAAGCCGATCTTTTCCGTGCCTGCGACGACGATCCCGATCGTCGGCGTGGACGAGGTGTTTCCGGTCCGCCGCATCTACTGCATCGGGCGCAATTATGCCGCGCACGCGATCGAGCGCGGGTCGGATCCGACGCGGGAGCCGCCGTTCTTTTTCCAGAAGCCGACCGACGCGATCCAGAACGTCGCGATCGGAACCGTCGCGGAACATCCCTATCCGTCGCTGACCAAGAATTATCACCATGAGGTCGAACTGGTGGCGGCGCTGAAATCCGGCGGTGCCAACATTTCTCCTGAGCAGGCGCTCGACCACGTCTACGGCTATGCGCTCGGCCTCGACATGACCCGGCGCGACCTGCAGAACGGCATGGCGGCGGAAAAGAAGCCGTGGGAAATCGGCAAGAGTTTTGACCATGCCGCGGTGCTCGGCCCGATCCACCCGGTTTCCAAGACCGGACACTTCACCAAGGGCGCGATCTCGCTCGCGGTCAACGGCACGGTGCGGCAGAACTCCGATCTGGACAAGATGATCTGGAGCGTCGCCGAGCAGATCGCAAAACTGTCGGAGGCGTTCGAGCTGAAGGCCGGCGACATCATCTACTCCGGCACGCCGGAAAATGTCGGCCCGGTGGTGAAGGGCGACGTGCTGCTGTGCAAGCTGGAAGGCCTGCCGGATATGTCGATCCGGATCGTGTGAGGCTTATTGGCGTGAGATTCCGGGTTCGACGCTTCGCGTCGCCCCGGAATGACGACCAGCGCTTCATCCCGCGAGATCGGCGAATTCCGGGTGCTTGTGCAGATAATCCACCACGAAGCCGCAGCCGGCGATCACCTTCAATCCGTCGGCCCGGATCAGTTCCAGCGCGCCCTTGACCAGCTCCGAGGCAATGCCGCGGCCACGCAAATTCCGCGGCGTCTCGGTGTGGGTGATGATGACGGCCGACGGCGTCAGGCGATAATTCGCGAACGCCAGCCCGCCCTCGGCGTCCAGTTCGAAGCGGGAGAGGGTTTTGTTATCGCGGACGCTGGCTGTTGCCATGAAGTCAATTCCCGTGAGATGAGCATTCCGGTCCGATATGTAGGTCGGTGCAACTGCGGATGCAAAGAGCTAGCCTTCGCGGCAGCTAGGCCTTCAGCAAATCCGCATAATCCGGATGCTTCTCGATATAGGCCTTCACGAACGGGCACTCCGCGATCACCTTGAGGCCCTCGGCCCGCACCTGGTCGAGCGCGCCCTTGATCAGTTTTGAGCCGATGCCCTTGCCGCCGAGTTCCGGCGGAACTTCGGTATGGATGAAGGTGATCACGCCGTCGGCGAGCTTGTAATAGGTCGCGGCGATACGGCCGTCGACCGCGAGCTCGTAGCGTTGATGGGTCTTGTTGTTGACGATGTCGCTCATGGCACTCGCTCCGGTTCAGCTCTTCAGGGAATCGGCGAGCATGCTGCGGATCGACCACGGTTCGCCGTCGCTGGCGCCGGAGATATCGTCGATCTTCCATTCTCCGCCGTCGCGCACGAAATTGTATCGGATGGTGTTGTCGGCGGCCTTTTCGCGGGCGGCGCCATGGCCCGCGATGGTGACGGCGACGACGGCCTTGTCGGCCTCAAGCTTCTCTGCGGCCACGCTGAACGATTTCACGTCCGGCTCCTGTGAATTGGTGACGGGGTCGAAATCGACCGGCCCGACGTCGCCCTTCGGCGTATGGGCGTCGGCCTTCGCCCACAGCGCCACCAGCGCTTTCGACAGGTATTTTGCTTTCGCGGCCTTGTTCTCGATAATGAACGCGCCGCCGCCGTCGCCCTTGCCCTTGGCGGCACGGGCATAGATGGCGTTGACGATGGCAACGGGATCGCTCGGCGGCGCGGCGAGCGCGAAGGGCGAGACGGCAAAGGCAGCCAGGCCGGTTAGAGTCAGCGCTCGGCGCGTAATCATCGGAGGTCCTCAAATCAGTTATGGCGTGCTTATAGACGAGAATATGTGCTTGGATCATCCACGCGAGCGCGAAATCGTCGGCGGGAGGCTAGCATGGCCAATGATAAGGGTCCCAACATCAAGAAGAAGCAGAAATGCAAGAATTGCGAGGGCAAGGGTCTGCTGAAAAAGGGCGACAAGGTCGTCAAATGTCAGCGCTGCGGCGGCACCGGGGTGCGCTGACCGCACGCCCGTCGAGCCTGCGCTGAACTTCCGCGCGGGCTGCCAAGACTACTGCGGATGACGATCAGGTTTCTCATACTGGCTATCGCCGTGCTCCTCTCAGGCAATGTGCTGGCGCAGGAGCCGGCCAAACCGCCGCCGTTCGACGCGGGCGCCTATCCGCCGGAGGTGCAGAAGGCGCTGCATTACGCCAAGGAGGAATGCCCGGCGGAGGAGGGCGGCAAGGTGAGCTTCGCGTCGGACACCGTGCGCAAGCTCGACCTCACTGGCGATGGCCGCGACGACTACATCGTCGACTTCAAGGATACCGCCTGTTCCGAGCGCGCGTCGGCCTATTGCGGCACCGGCGGCTGCGTCAAGGATATTCTGGTGACGCTGCCGGGCGGGCAGGTTCGCCGCGTCTTTGACGGCTATGTCCGCTCCCATGAAATCCTGCCGGGAAAGGGCGCGCGAACCATCCGGTTCGAACTGCATGGTGGTTATTGCGGCGGCCACGGCAATCCCTCCTGCATCAGGGAACACCGCATCACGGCAAAGCCGTTCGAGTTCAAGATGCCGCAATGAGCGTGCCTTTCTGCCTGCACTTGCGGGGCGGCGGTGGATGACGATAAACAAGGCCGGAAGCCGGGTGGGACCCGATAAAACGCCCTGCCATGTGCCCAAGAGGAAACCTCCATGAAGCTTGTGCTGACCTTGCTTGGCGTCGTCCTGCTGGTTGTTGCCGCGGTGTATTTCCTGCTGCCGGCGGATCAGCTGCCGGGCTTCTTCCCCGGGCATGAGGCCGGCGTGACGCGGATGCATTACAAGCATGGCGTCGCCTCCGGCGTCGTCGGCATCGTGCTGCTGGCGGCCGGCGTCTGGATGGGGCGGCGGTGAGCGGAGAGCGCGCCGCTGCGCCCACGGGTGGTGTGAGCCGGATGTCGCGCCGGGTGATGAATCTGGCGCATCTATTGACCCAGAATGCCCGCCGGCATGGCGAGCGCACTGGCTTCATCTGGGGCGATCGCAGCTGGACGTGGCGCGAGATCGACGCCAAGGTTTCGGCGCTTTCCGCAGCGCTGGCCGCGCGCGGCATCGTCA
>JBAUUA010000207.1:0-2767 GCA_049582465.1 Bradyrhizobium sp.
CCTGCTGCTTGCGCAGGCCGGCATAGTCGACCGTGTCCATCATCTTCTTCATGGCGGTATGATAGTCGCCGGAATCATACTCCCAGCCGAGCGCCGAGTGATATGGGAACTGTTCCTTCCGGATAAAGTTCTTCAGCCGCAGTTCCGCCGGATCCATCCCGAGCTTCTGCGCGAGAATATCCATGCCGCGCTCGATGCAATAGGCCGCCTCCGTCACCCGGAACGAGCAGCGATAGGCGACGCCGCCCGGCGCCTTGTTGGTGTAGATGCCGTCGACCGACAGATGCGCCGTCGGGAAGTCGTAGGACCCGGTGACGATGTTGAAGAAGCCGGCCGGCCATTTCGACGGATCGGCGCAGGCGTCGAACGCACCGTGATCGGCCAGCACATGGACGCGCAGGCCCGTGACCTTGCCATCCTTGGTCGCCGCGATCTCGGTCGTCATGTGGTAATCGCGCGCAAACGAGGTCGCGGTCAGGTTCTCGATGCGGTCCTCGACCCATTTGACCGGTTTGCCCGTGACGATGGTGGCCACGGCGGCACAGATGTAGCCGGGATAGGCGCCCACCTTGTTGCCGAAGCCGCCGCCGACATCGGGCGAGATCACGTGGATCTTCTGTTCGGGTATCTTGGCGATCAGCGCCACCACGGTGCGGATCACATGCGGCGCCTGGAAGGTACCCCAGATCGAAAGCTCGCCGCTGATCTTGTCGAACGAGCAGACGCACTGGCAGGTCTCCAGCGGCGACGGATGGGTGCGGTGATAGGAGAGCATCTCCTTGATCGTGACATCCGCCTTCTTGAATGCGGCGTCGGTGAGGTCCTTGTCGCCGACGGTCCACTCAAAAATGTGGTTGTGATGCTTGCGCGGCCCGTGCGCGCCGGTCATCTTGCCGGCGAGGTCCTCGCGCAGCACCGGCGCGTCCTTGTCCATCGCCTTGAACGGATCGATCACGACCGGCAGCGGCTCGTATTCGACCACCACCTTGTTGATGCCGTCGTCCGCCGCATAGCGGTCGGTGGCGACGACGAAGGCGACCTCCTGGTTCTGGAACAGCACCTTGCCGTCGGCCAAGACCATCTGGACGTCGCCGGCGAGCGTCGGCATCCAGGCGAGGTTGACGGTCTTCAGCGTCTCGGCGGTGATGACCGCCAATACGCCGGGCACCTTGAGCGCCTCTTCGCTGTTGATGGATTTCACCCGCGCATGGGCGTGCGGCGACCGCACGAAATCGCCGTGCAGCATGCCCGGCAGTTTCAGGTCGTCGACATAATTGCCCTTGCCTTGGGTGAAGCGCGCATCCTCGACGCGCTTGCGCTTGCAGCCCATGCCTTCGAGACTGGCTTCGCGTTGTTCCCGCGTGGGAGTCATGTCGTTCATTCCGCAGCCTCCTTGAATTCAACGCCATTGATCTTGTCGGCGGCGTACTGGATTGCCCTGACGATGTTCTGGTAGCCGGTGCAGCGGCAGATATTGCCCGAAATGCCCATCCGGATTTCCTCCTCCGAAGGCCGCGGGTTCTCCTGCAGCAGCCGCTGCGCCCGCAGGATCATGCCGGGGGTGCAGAAGCCGCATTGCAGGCCGTGCATCATGCGAAAGCCTTCCTGCAAGGCCGACAGCGAACCGTCGGCATTGGCGACGCCCTCGATGGTGGTGATCTCGGAGCCCTGGGCCTGCACCGCGAATACCGTGCAGCTCTTCACCGACATGCCGTCGAGGTCGACGGTGCAGGCGCCGCAATGGGTGGTCTCGCAGCCGATATGGGTGCCGGTCAGCAGCAGGTTCTCGCGGATGAAATGCACCAGCAGCGTGCGCGGTTCGACGAGGCCTTCGACCTCGGCGCCGTTCACCTTCATGGTCACATGGGTCTTTGCCATTTTTGGTTCCCTCCCCTTGTTCTTAAACAGCGCGCGAAGCGGCGCGCTGCAGCGCTCGCGTCACCATGATGCCGCCGACATGCTTGCGATATTCGACCGGGCCGCGGGCATCCGACGCCGGCGACATGATCGCCTCCGCAGCGGCTGCGGCCTTTTTCAGGCTCGCCGCGTCGAGGCTGGTTCCGATCACGGCCTTCGCCGCATCGATCGCGAGCAGCGGCGTTTCGTGCAGATTGGTGAGGCCGATCGTGCAGGTGGCGACCTTGCCGCCCGCCATCGTCAGCATCACCGCCGCTGCCGCGGTAGCGTAGTCGCCGATCTTGCGTTTGAGTTTCTCGTAGGCGTAGCCGCTCCCTGCGCTAGGTGCCGAAATGGAGATGGCGGTCAGGATCTCGCCGGGCTCGAGCGCGGTGAAATAGGCGCCCTGGTAGAACTCGGTCGCCGCGACCTCGCGGGCGCCGCCGGGACCTTCGAGCCGGTAGCTCGCGCCCAGCGTCATCATCAGCGCCGGCATGTCGTTGCCGGGATCGCCGTTGGCGACGTTGCCGCCGATGGTGCCCATGTAGCGCACCTGCGGATCGGCAATCAGCAGCGCAGTCTCGTGCAGAATGGGCAGCGATTTGGCGATCTCGTCCGAGGCCAGCAATTCGTGCTGAGTGGTCATCGCGCCGATCACGACCTTGTTGCCGTCGCGGCGAATGCCTTTCAGGCCTGCGATGCCGTGCAGGTCGACCAGATGTTCTGGGGTGGCGAGCCGAAGCTTCATCATCGGCACCAGGCTGTGGCCGCCGGCAAGCGGCCGGGCCTCGTCACCCAGTGTCGAGAGCAATTTGACCGCATCGGCCACGGTCTCAGGCCGGTGATAGCTGAACGGGCCAGGAATCATCGT
>JBAUUA010000208.1:0-2539 GCA_049582465.1 Bradyrhizobium sp.
A
Source organism: Bradyrhizobium sp. (assembly GCA_049582465.1). Taxonomy (GTDB): domain Bacteria; phylum Pseudomonadota; class Alphaproteobacteria; order Rhizobiales; family Xanthobacteraceae; genus Bradyrhizobium. The sequence continues at coordinate 2 of JBAUUA010000208.1, forward strand.
TCAGGACATAGAGATGACCTGTCGAGCGGCCCTCGTGGATGATGAGCGTTCCCGCGGGGAAATTTCGCTGAACTCCTCCCGCGCAATAGTCGAGAACCGTGCGCATTCAAACTCCTCAATCGCCCATGCGAGACTAGGCATCGGGATTGCGGTCGTCGAACGGATAATTGAGGCCGGCCTGCTCAAATTGTCAGCATGAGCCGAGGCCGCCGGGGCGCGCGTTCAGGCGACAGCTTTCCGCCTCATGTGCGGGTCGTGACCCATGAGCAGCGGTGCGTAAGCGACCGCGAATCCGATGAAGGCTGTCGCCCATGCAAAGGCGGCGACATACAGCAACGGATCGCTGTGCGCGGGTTCGAGCACCGCGCAGAGTCGCGCCACCGCCGCGACGAGGATCGCGGCATAGATCGCCTGCGTGGCCCAGGACGCGCTGAGTTGCTGGCCGGTATGGCCGTGCGTCGCGCGGCTCATCACCGCCAGCGTCATGATTCCGGCCGCCCCCGCCATCCAGGCATGAATGCCGGCGCTTGCCGGCACATACGCAAACGCCGCCGCCGCATTCAGCAGGAAGCCGAGCGGCACGAAGAAATAGCCGACATGCAGGATCAACAGCAGCCGCTCCCGCACGGTCCGGTTGCCCGCCCAGCGTCCGAGCCGCACCAGATGCAATAATCCGGCAAGCGCGAGCCCGGCGCCGGTGAAATGGCTGTCGGGGCTGACCACCCATCCGGCCAGCGCCAGCGCGCCGATGGAAAGGACGATGGTGTCGAAACGGCCGACCGGCACCGGCAGACGGCCGGGGTTTTCCCGTGAATTCGGCGACGTCAGATTAGCATTACAGTTGCCCTTTCCGAAGATCTCTGAATCCATGGGCAACCATGATTCGAAGATTGTGGGCGCAGACAGCGTCGATTGAAGAGACGCTTGCGTTGTGGGCGGCGTCGCTTCGTGAGATCAAGCAACGGATACGTCCGTTGTTCAATCAAGATCGCGTTGCGAGGAATGCAGGCTTGTTCCTGGAAGGCCTTCTCGGCGACGAGCAACGCAAGACCGGTTGGATGCGCGCGGAGGCGGCTGGCGATCCCGGACCATGGCGGCAACAGGCGATCCTGGGGCGCAGGGATTGGGATGCGGATAGCCTGCGCGATATCGTCCGTGACTATGTCATCGAGCATTTGGCGGATGACGATGCGGTCCTCGTCATCGACGAGACCGGTTTTCTCAAGCAAGGCAAGGCGTCGTGCGGCGTAGCGCGGCAATATACCGGGTCGGCAGGCAAGATTACGAACTGCCAGATCGGCGTCTTCGCCACCTACGTTTCGCGCCACGGTCATGCGTTCATCGATCGCGCGCTGTATCTTCCGAAGCAATGGACCGACGATCCCGATCGTCTGGAAGCCACATACGTGCCTGCCGACACAGGCTTTGCGACCAAACCCAAGCTTGCGACGAGAATGATCGCACGCGCGATAGCCGCGGCTGTCCCATTCAAGTGGGTTGCTGGCGATACGGTCTACGGTGTCGGCGATATCGAACAGCAACTACGCCAGGCAAGCAAAGGCTATGTGCTCGGGGTCAGCAGCACTCATGTATTCCGATCCTGGGGCAAGCGGCGATCAGTCTCTGGCACCGCCGCGGACATCGCCGCGACGCGGCGTGCGTCCGACTGGAAACGCCTGTCGGCAGGGGACGGAACCAAAGGACCGCGGCTGCATGATTGGTGCTATCTCGAACTGGCCGATCTCGAAGTCGAAAAACTGAATGACGCAGATCAGGGTCTCTGGACGCGCGGTCTGCTGATCCGTCGTCGTATCGCCGATGGCGATCTCGCCTTCTTCACGACCTGGTGCTCGGCAGGAACAACCATCGAAACGCTGGTCGCCGTCGAAGGTCATCGCTGGGCGATCGAGGACAGTTTCGAGACCGCCAAGAACGAGTTCGGGCTCGATCACAACGAAAGCCGATCCTGGCATGGCTGGCATCGCCACGTTTCCATGGTCATGCTCGCCTTCGCCATGATGGCGGTGATCCGCCATCATGCCAATCCGCCGCAGCCAAAAAAAACGCAGCGCCGAACCACGGCAAAAGCAAAACAATCGCCGCCTCGTCGTTGATCCGATGGTCAATCCAGGAAATTCGGCGCATTGCCGTCAAACTCGCGCGAAAACGGATCAAGCCCGCCCACATCATCGCATGGTCACTCTGGCGCAGAGCTCATCAGGCGATCGCTCGGCGCGCGCACATCAAAACAAAACGGCAACTGTAATGCTAAGGCCACGGCGGTCGCCGGGATTGTGAAGCTCGTGGGGTGGATAAGCCGTGGGCGCAATCCACCACGTCCTCTCAGCGAGTTGTGCTCGCAATGGCGGTTACGCTTTCGCTGACCCGCCCTAACTTTCGATCAGACCTCTGGCTGCCTGGAAGCGCTAGAGAATGCCTTGGGCGGCGGCATTGTCGCGATCGATCTGTCTCTGCCGGACAATCGACAGCTCTCTGCTGCACGCAGCAAATGCTTCGCCCGAACGCATGGCGAACATT
>JBAUUA010000209.1:0-3436 GCA_049582465.1 Bradyrhizobium sp.
AGCCAAGGTCGCGAGCGGACTTCACCTCTCCCTTGGGAGAGGTCGAATTGCGAAGCAATTCGGGTGAGGGGTTCAGGTCTATCGAGAGAGCGTAACCCCTCACCCGGATCGCTGGCGCGATCCGACCTCTCCCTACGGGAGAGGTGAACCGGGCCCGCGAAAAGACCGGTTCAATCAAAACCATCCTCCTCTAGGAAATCCCATACAGCTTCAACGCATTACCGAGATAGAACGCCTCGCGGTTCGCCTCGCTGACGCCGGCCGGCAGCACCCGCGACGGCTCGTCATAATCCCAGTGCGGATAATCGGTGGCGAACAAGAGCTTGTCCCAGCCAATCCAGTCGATCACCTGGAACAGATGCTCGCGCTTTTCCGGGTCTTCCATCGGCTGCGTGGTCCACCAGATGTGGTCGCGGATATATTCCGAAGGCTTGCGCTTGAGGTGCGGCACCTCGCTGTGCAGACGCTCGAAACACTTGTCGAGCCGCCACGACAGCGACGGCGCCCAGCCGAAGCCGGCCTCGACCATGATCATCCTGAGCTTCGGGTGCCGCTCGAACACGCCCTCCAGGACCAGGCTCGACAACGCGGTCTGCTGGCACTGCGAATGGCCGACCATCTCCTCGATGTAATAGCTCGGCCAGCCCGAGGCGGTGATCGGATTGCCGCCGAAGCCGAAGGCGTGGACGCCAACCGGAAGCCCGGCCTCTTCGGCGGCTTCGTAGATAGGCCAGTAACGGCGCTGACCCAGCGGCTCGACGTTGCGGCTGAGCAGCAGCACCTGGACGAAGTTCGGATCGCCCGCGCGCTTGCGGATTTCGGCGGCCGCGGCTGGGCCGTCCTCATTGGCGACCACCACCGAACCCTTCAGGCGCTTGTCCTTGCTGGTCCATTTCTCGATCTGCCAGTCGTTGATCGCCGAGCAGATCGCGGCGGCAAGATCCTGGTTGCGGATGCCCTGCCCGGTGGCGAGCGGATTGAGCACGCCGAGCACGACGTTGTTGGGGTCGAGATGCTGGGCTTGCATGAAGGACAGCGACGAGCCCTGCGGGCCGCCTTCCGGCGGATAGGCGTCGCGGCGCGAGGCGTTGGGCTGCGCCTTCGGATAAGGCGGGCCTTCCATCATGCCCTGATAGGGATGCTTGTCGTAGGTTTCGAGATGCGTGTGCCAGCGCCTTGCCAGCCAGGGATACAATTCGGTCGCGGTCGCGCGCGCCGGATGAATATCGCAATCGGCAATCGCGGTCTTGGCGTGAACGGAAGAAGCCTGCTCCGGACGGTCGCGGAACTGAATGTTCATGGCGTGGTCTCCTGAACGGCTGGCTGCTTCAGGCGGGTGTAGGTCGCATACGGATTGTCGATCATGATCTTGCGGACCAGGTCGGCCGAGATGCCATCGGGCAGCGCCGCATTGCCTTCGAATTGCCAGTGCGGATAATCGGTCGAGAATAGGAGCAATTCATCTGACTGCATATGGTCGAACAGCCGATTCAGGACTTGCGGATCCGGCGGCGCGTCGATCGGCTGCAGCGAAAACCGGATATTGCTGCGCACAATTTCCAGCGGCGCCCGATCGACCCACGGCGTTTCCATCCGGATGCCGCGCCAAAACTTGTGCAGCCGCCACAGGAACGGCGGCAGCCAAGTGAAGCCGCTTTCCAGCATCACCATTTTCAGGTTCGGATGCCGCGCGAACACGCCCTCGACGATCAGGCTGGTCAATTGCGTCTGGAACGCCTGCGCCTGCGCGACGTAATCCTCGATGTGATAGGAGCCCCAGCCGACCGAGGTCGGCGGGTTGTGATAGCTCGAGCCGGCATGAATGCCGATCGGCAATCCGAGCCGCTCGGCGGCGGCATAGATCGGCCAGTAGGCGCGCTTGCCGAGCGGCATGTCGCCCATCACCAGCATCAGCACCTGCACGAACCGCTTGTCCTCGGCGCAGCGCTCGATCTCTGCGACGGATTTCTCCACACTCTGCACGGGGATCACGATCGAGCCGCGCAAGCGCGTGTCCTTGTCGAGCCATTCCTTCGCCAGCCAATCGTTCAGCGCCCGGCAGAACGCGACCGCCATATCCTCTGAAAAGACCATCTGCACGCCGTACAGCGGATTGCAGATGCCGAAAGCTGTGCCGAACGGATCGATCGCCTGTGTCTGCATGTCCGCAAGCCTCGAGCCCGGCTTGCCTTTCGCGGGCCGCCAGTCCGGCCGCGAGGAGATCGGCGAATGGGTCGGATAGGATTGCGACACCAGGTCGGTCATGCCGCGCGTGGTGACCTGATCGCGCCAGTAGTCGTTCATATAGGGCAGCAGGCTGGTCAGATGAGGGACGGCCGGATGCAGATCGCAATCCACGCCGCCCGCGATCGGTGACGTCATGACTTCTGGTTTCCTCGCATTCGCAGCACCCGTTGAATCCGGCGCGTGTCGTTCGGTCGATAGCATAGGGGGCGGCGGTCTGGCCGTCCATCTTCGAGCCCGCCGATCCCTATTCGGCACCTATGCAATCCTGTGCTAGGACATCCCCTGATCGCTGCGGGGGGTTGCTATGCACAAGGTGAAAATGGCCGTCGTCGCCGCCATGTTGGCGCTGTCCGGCGGGGCGTTCGCACAAACGCCGCCGGCCGCACCACCGCCGCCGGACTTCTCGAAGGTCGAGATCAAGACCACCGACCTCGGCGACGACGTCTATATGCTCGAAGGCCAGGGCGGCAATATCACCGTGGCGGCGTCGAAGGACGGCATCATCATGGTCGACGGCGAGTACGCGCCGCTGCATGACAAGATCAAGGCCGCCATCGTGCTCGTCTCCAGCCAGCCGATCAAATACCTCGTCAACACGCATTTTCACGGCGACCACACCGGCGGCAACGCGCCCTTCGCCAAGGACGGCGCCATCGTCGTCGCCCAGGAGAACGTCAGGAATCGGCTGGCCGCCGGGACCACCAACGGCCTGACCGGCGCCAAGACGCCGCCGGCGGCGACGGACGCGCTGCCGTCGAAGACCTATGCCGCGGCCTACAAGATCAGGCTGCGCGGGCGCGTCGCCGATCTCAAACATATCGCCAACGCGCACACCGACGGCGACACCTATGTCTGGTTCAAGACCGCCAATGTGCTGTCGACCGGAGATACCTTCACCAACGGCCGCTATCCCAACATCGATTTCGCCAATGGCGGCAACATCAAGGGCATGATCGCCGCCACCGACGCCTATCTCAAGCTCGTCAACGGCAAGACCCGCATCGTGCCGGGCCACGGGCCGATCGCCGACCGGGCCGCGCTGATCGAATATCGCACCATGCTCGTCACCGCGCGCGACCGCATGGCGAAACTGGTCAAGGAGGGGAAAAGCGAGGACGACGTGGTTGCCGCAAAACCGTTTGCCGATCTCGATGCGAAATGGGCACTGAGCGAACTCGCGGCCAAGAAT
>JBAUUA010000210.1:0-5012 GCA_049582465.1 Bradyrhizobium sp.
GCTCGGACCGTCGGGCTCGGGCAAGACCACGCTGCTGCGGATCATCGCGGGGCTCGACTGGCCGGACGCCGGCGAGGTCACGTTCGACGGCGAAGACGCGCTCGCCCATGGCGCCGGCGAGCGTCACGTCGGATTCGTGTTCCAGCACTACGCGCTGTTCCGCCACATGACGGTATTCGAAAACGTCGCGTTCGGCCTGCGGGTGCAGCCGCGCGCGGTGCGCAAGGACGAGGCGGGCATCCGCGCGCGGGTCAGGGAATTGTTGGATCTGGTGCAGCTTGGCTGGCTTTCCGATCACTATCCGAGCCAACTATCGGGTGGCCAGCGCCAGCGCATTGCGCTTGCCCGGGCGCTGGCGATCGAGCCGCGCATCCTGCTGCTCGACGAGCCGTTCGGCGCGCTCGACGCCAAGGTGCGCAAGGAGCTGCGGCAGTGGCTGCGCTCGCTGCATCACGAGATCAACGTGACCTCGATCTTCGTCACCCACGATCAGGAAGAGGCGCTCGAAGTCGCCAACCGGGTGGTGGTGATGGACAAGGGCCGCATCGTGCAGATCGGCACGCCGAGTGATGTCTATGACAATCCGGCGACCGCGTTTGTCCATGGCTTCATCGGCGAATCGATCGTGCTGCCGGTGGAGATCAGCGACGGCTGCGTGCGGCTCGGCGGCAAGGTGTTGAGTATCAGGGCCGACGGCGCGGCGTCCGGCCCGTCGAAACTGTTCGTCCGCCGGCACGACATGCAGGTCGGGCCGGCCGGCAGCGGCGCATTCGAGGGCAAGGTGCGGCATGTCCGGACCTTCGGCCCGATTCAGCGCGCCGAAGTCGCTTTGTCCGGCGGCGAGGCCGTGATCGAGATCGACGCGCCCCGCGATCGGGAACTGCGGACCGGCGATATCGTCGGATTGCAGCCCCGGCACTACCGGATTTTCGCCGCGCAGGACTGAATGCCGCGTCATTCCGGGGCGCGCGTAAGCGCGAACCCGGGACCTCAGCGCCGATCATCTCCAGATTCCGGGTTCGAAGCTTCGCTTCGCGCCGGAATGACGGTCAAATCCCGCCCGCCGTTCACCATTCAGCCACGGTTGGTATGCAACAACCGCCCGGACCATCCTGGGGGAATTTCGATCATGCGGGCGATCATCGCCATTATCGCGCTGTTGGCGCTTGGCGGCTGCGCGGGCGAGGCACCGATCGAGGAGCCGACCATGTATGCCGACATGGCCAGTGCCGGCGCGAGGCTCGACTCCCAGGCCGCGGCGACGATGATTTCGCAGTACCGGCAAAACAACGGGCTTGGCGCGGTCGTGGTCGATCCCGATCTGATGAAGCTTGCGGAGCAGCAGTCGCAGGTGATGGCTAGCCGCAACAAGCTCGACCACGACGTCAAGGCGCCCTTGGCGCAACGCCTCAATGCCTCGGGATACCCTGCGACCCAGGCGGTGGAGAACGTGTCGGCAGGCTACCATACGCTCGCCGAGGCATTTTCCGGCTGGCGCGACTCGCCCCCGCACCGGGCCAATATGCTGAAAAATGGTGTCACAAAATTAGGCATCGCGGCGAGCTATGCTGCAAATACGAAATACAAGGTTTTCTGGACCCTTATTCTGGCGTCATTGGATCCGCGATAAACCCGGCGTGATCGCCAGCCGGCGCCTCGCAGATTGACGCCACCGCGAAGGAACGCCACGGTACCCCTCGCATTTCCCATATTTTGATTGACCAGCCCCATGACCGATCATTCCAGCCCAGCGTCAGCAAGGACGCCAGCCAAGGCACATCGGGTGCTGGTGCTGCAGGGCGGCGGCGCGCTCGGCTCCTATCAGGCCGGCGCCTATCAGGCGCTGTGTCACTTCGATTTCGAGCCGGACTGGATCGCGGGCATCTCGATCGGCGCCATCAACGCCGCGATCATCGCCGGCAACCCGCGCGACAAGCGGCTGGAGCGCCTCAAGGAATTCTGGAACATGGTGTCGGCACCGGTGCCCTGGAATCCCGTCACCAAGGGCGACCGCGCGCGATCACTCTTCAACGAGACCAGCGCCGCCTTGATCGCGACCTTCGGCGTTCCCGGCTTTTTCCGGCCGCGCATTCCGCCGGCTCCGCTCTGGCCGCAGGGCAGCCCTCAGGCGCAGAGCTATTACGATACCTCGCCGCTGCGTACCACGCTGGAGCGGCTGGTCGATTTCGACCGCATCAACGCGCTCGAAACCCGGCTGAGCGTCGGCGCCGTCAGCGTCACCACCGGCAACTTCAAATATTTCGACAATTTCGAATTCAGGAAGCAGGGCAAGAAGATCGGGCCGGAACACATCATGGCGTCCGGCGCGCTGCCGCCGGGCTTTCCCTCCGTCGAAATCGACGGCGAGCATTTCTGGGACGGCGGCATCGCCACCAACACGCCGCTCGATTTCGTGCTGGATGCGGAGATCGACAACGACCTCCTGATCTTCCAGGTCGATCTGTTCAGCGCCCGCGGGCCGCTGCCGGACTCGCTGCTGGAGGCCGCGGAGCGCGAAAAAGACATCCGTTTTTCCAGCCGCACCCGGATGAATACCGACAAGAACAGGCAGATCCACAATGCCCGAACGGCGCTGCGCGATCTGATGGGAAAGCTGCCCGATTATCTCAAGAACGATCCGTCAGTCGAGATCCTGTGCAAGGCCGCGAAGGAAAACACCGTCACGGTGGTGCACCTGATCTATCGCAGCAAGAACTACGAATCCTCGTCCAAGGATTACGATTTTTCGCATGTCGCCATGGTCGAGCACTGGGGCGCGGGCGAGCGCGACGTTCACCTGTCGATGCGTCACAAGGACTGGCTCGATCGGCCGCAATCGGGCGAAACCATGGTGACCTACGATCTCACGGGGGACGGCACTGAAATCCCCGACGGCAAGAGGAGTATATGAAATGGGTACATTGACAGGCAAGACCGCGGTGGTGACGGGATCGACCAGCGGGATCGGGTTGGCATATGCGCGCGCCTTCGCCGGCGCCGGCGCCAATATCGTTCTCAACGGCATGGGCGCGCCCGCCGACATCGAGAAGGAGCGCTCCGGCATCGAGAAGGATTTCAAGGTCAAGGCGGTGCATTCGCCCGCCGACATGACCAAGCCCGCCGAGATCGCCGAAATGGTCGCTTTGGGAGAGAAGACCTTCGGCTCGGTCGATGTGCTCGTCAACAATGCCGGCATCCAGTTCGTCTCGCCGATCGAGGAGTTCCCGCCCGAGAAATGGGAGGCGATCATCGCGATCAATCTGTCGTCGGCGTTTTACGGCATCCGCGCCGCCGTGCCCGGCATGAAGAAGCGCGGCTGGGGCCGCATCATCAACACCGCCTCGGCCCATTCGCTGGTGGCATCACCCTTCAAGTCGGCCTATGTCTCGGCCAAGCACGGTATCGCCGGCCTCACCAAGACCGTGGCGCTGGAGCTTGCGACCTTCAAGATTACCTGCAACTGCATCTCGCCGGGCTATGTCTGGACGCCGCTGGTCGAGAAGCAGATTCCCGACACCATGAAGGCGCGCAACCTGACAAAAGAGCAGGTCATCCACGACGTGCTGCTGGAAGCGCAGCCGACCAAGGAGTTCGTCACCTCCGAGCAGGTCGCGGCCCTGGCGCTGTTCCTGTGCGGCGACGACGCCGCCCAGATCACCGGCGCCAACCTCTCGATCGACGGCGGCTGGACCGCGGAGTAGGGGCGGGCCTATCCATCAAGGTCTTGCCCAGCGGACATCAAGTCGCCGGAAAGCGCTCGGGCTTAGCCGGCGCTGCTGGCGAGCCTGCCGATGCGCTGGGCGAGGCGCCGATTATGTTGAATCTCGTCGGCGATGATCAGCTTGCGGTATTTGAGGTCGGCAATCGCCGAATCGTCCTTCGGGCTAAGGCGCAAGGCATTCGCAATTTCGTTTTCGAGAGTTAGATATCGTCGTTCCAGGTAGGCAATGGTCGTTTGCGCCATGATTGTCTCCGACACCGTCGCATCTACAACTCGCATTGGAACGCGAAATGGCGAAAGCCGATTTGATATGAATCAAGATCGGGGAATGCTGCGTCGAAAGTCGAAGGGGGCGCGGTGCCGCTATGCCCTGAGGTCTTGAGGGCGCGTTCAGGCGTCCGCGGGCTGGGCCGCGCTTTTCCCGAACGCCAGCACGTGCAGGCCTAGCCGCTGCCGCACGATCCAGAACAGCAGAACGGTCTCGAAGGTCAGCGAGATCGAGGTCGCAGCAGCCGCGCCGTGACCGCCGAACCGCGGCACCAGCGCCACGCACAGCGTCACGTTCATGACGAAGGCCAGCGCATAGGCGAGCGCGCAGATATGCTGGTGCCCGAGCATGTTGAGCAGCCGTTCGACTGGGCCGATTGCCGAGCGCACCACGAGCCCGATCGCCGCTATGAACATGATGTCGTAGCCGATCACGAATTTCGGCCCGAACAGCCACAACAGCGGCTTGCCCAGCGCCAGCAGCAGCACGGTCGCGGCGAGCGAGGGCCAGAACGTCCACTTGATGGCGTGCGCGACATAGGCCGACAGCCGTGGCTTGTCGCCGAGCGCATGATATTCGGCGAAGCGGTGCGCCGTGGTCGCCGACATCGCGTAGTGGATGAAGGACACCAGCGCCAGCGTCTTCACCACGGCGAAATAGACGCCGACCTCCTCGGAGGAGCGGAACTGCTGCAGCACCAGCACGTCGGTGTAGGACAACAGCAGATAGAAGCCTTCGACCAGGAGGATCGGCAGCGAGATCGCCAGCCAGCCGCGGAAATCGTAGGATTTGGGGCCGGGCTCGACATGACCGTCGAGCCTTTTGTTCAGCACCAGCATCTGCCCGATCATGGCGATCCATACCGCGGCGGAACTTGCAAGCATCGCGGCGGTGGCGCCGAGATGGAAGCCGAGCGCGAATGCGCCGGCGGTGAAGCCGATGATCAGCGATTGGCGCACGATGAATTGCGGCATCAGCCCGAGCCGCATCCAGTCATGCGAGCGGGCGATGCCGTCCTGGGTG
>JBAUUA010000211.1:0-2938 GCA_049582465.1 Bradyrhizobium sp.
CGCACCGCGGGCTCGCGGTCGCCGGAGAGAATTTCAAGCTGGATATTGCGCTTCTGCAGCGCCGCGATCATCGCTTCCGCGTCCGGACGCAGCCCCTGGCGCACGGCGAACACGTATTTGGCTACGCCGAGGCTGAACGCCACGATGGAGGCTTCCGGATCGAGCTTCGCGCGCTCATTCGCCAGTTGCTCCGCGCCGCAGAACGACGGCCTTCCCAGCCTCATCTCGGTTTGACCGAGCATGCCGCGCACACCCTGCCCGGGCACCTCGACGGCCCCGATCAACGGCGATTTTGCGCCCGCCGCCTGCGCCACCGCGGCGGCGACCGGATGATGGCTTGCCAATGCGAGCTGGCCTGCGAGGCGGAACACATCGTCGGGGATGCCGGCGGCGTTCATCACTTCGAGATCGGGCAGCGTCAGGGTCCCGGTCTTGTCGAAGATGATCGAGTCGATCTCGGCCAGCCGCTCGATGGCATCGCCCGAATTCAGCAGCACGCCGGCCTTGAACATCGCGCCGGAGGCGACGGTCTGCACGGTCGGGATCGCGAGACCCAGCGCGCAAGGGCACGTGATGATGAGAACTGCGACGCCGGTGACGATGGCGTCATGCCAGCTCGCGCCCGCCAGCACCCAGCCGAGCATGGTCAGGAGCGCGGTGGCGTGCACCACCGGCGCATAGAGCCGCGACGCCCGGTCCGCAAGCCGCACATAACGGGAGCGCGCCTGCAGCGCATTGTCGAGCAGCCGGGTGATCTCCGCCAGCAGCGTGCCTTCCGACGCCGCGGAAACCCGCACCCGCAATGTTCCGGAAATGTTGAGCGAGCCGGCATAGGCCGGCGTGCCCTGCTCCGCCGTAACGTACAGGGTTTCGCCGGTGATCAGGCTCTGGTCGATCTCGGAACGCCCTTCGATCACGGTGCCATCGACCGCGCAACGTTCGCCCGGCCGCAGCAGCACGATGTCGCCGGGGAAAATCGCCGCGACCGGTACCTGCGAGATTTCATCGGCGCCGACGAACTTGGTCGCGGTCTCCGCCTTCAGCGCCGCTAGATTTCCGGCGACCGCCCGCGTCCGCCGCCGCATGCTCTGGTCGAGGTAGCGCCCGACCAGCAGAAACGTCAGCAGCATGATTGCCGCGTCGAAATAGGTATGCTCGGCATGATTGATCGTTTCGACGACCGACATGGCAAGCGCCAGGATGACGCCGATCGAGATCGGAACGTCCATATTGACGTTGCCGGTGCGCAAGGCGCGGAACGCCGAGCGGAAGAAGGGCTGGCCGGCATAGGCAGCCGCAGGCAGCGCGATCAGCGCCGACAACCAGTGAAAGAAATCCCGCTGTTCCGGAATCATGTCGCTGCCATTGCCGGACCAGACCGGAATGGAAAGCATCATCACATTCATGGTCGCGAATGCCGCTACCCCGAGACAGCGCAGCAAAAAGCGCGATTGTTCGGCCTCCGCCGCCTCCGCGCCCGCGGTTTCGAACGGATAGGCCTTGTAGCCGAGCTCGGCGAGCCGGTCGATGAAACGGGCGGGATCGAGCGTTCCCTGCTTCCATTCCAGCGCCACGCGGCGGTCGGTCAGGTTGACGCGCGCGAGCGTGACGTCGGGGATCGCCGACAGTCCACGCTCGATCTTGGACATGCATGCGGCGCAACTCACTCCCTCGACCGCAAGGTCGATGTGCTGCAGGCCGGAGCCTGCGTCCTTGACGTAATGGGAGAAGTCGCGCGTCGCCTGCATGGTCGGGCCATCCTAGTTCAGCAGCACGCGATTCTTCGACAGGAACATCCGCTGTCCCGCCGCGTCGCCTTCCAGCACCAGATCCCATTGTCCGGGCGCGATCAATTGCGCACTGCCGCGATAGATGCCGCCGCCCACCTCCGTGAGGCCAACCGGCTGGTCGGCCCGACGATCGGTCGGCCGTTCGAAGCGACCCTGAAACGTCAGGCCGGACATCGGCACGCCCTTGTTGTCGCGCGCCTCGACCTGCACCGTGGCGCCGCCATCGGCGCCGCGCCGAACATGGGCATTGACCTTCCAGGCCCGCGCGTCCTGATCGCGGGCGGCCGCGATCTCCTTCTCGTAGGCGAGGCTTGCGCTGTAGGCGCTGTCGACCTCGGTGCCGGGCAGGGTCTGGATCGCGAGCTTCATCATCAGGCCGTTGACCCCGAACACGACGACGAAGAACGCCACCAGCATGACGAGCACCGCGCGTCCGGTGAGAGGCTTCGGTGAAACGGGCGATCTGCTCATGCCGGGCTCTTTCTTGCAAGCTTCAGGGAGTGACGAAATTATCGGTTGCGGACGCGACCTCGCCGAGCCCGATGTCGGTGACATGGAATTTCACCGGAATCGACTTCTCGGAGTTCTCTTCGGACGGTGCGGTGACGAGAACCCGCAGTTCAGTGGTGGTATCCCGCGCCAGGATGATCATGGGCCGGTCCGGGGTGATGGAGTCGGTGCCGATGACATGGACGGTGGCGTTCGCCGGGCCGTCGACGTCGATCGCGATGACACGGTCGAAGCCACGCTTGTTCAGAAGCCGGACCGTATAGGCGTTGCGGACAGCGCCGTCGCTCAGCCGCACCGCGAGCGGATTGCGGTCGTGCAATACGTTGACGTCGAGCAGCGACCGCGTCAGCATCGCGTACAGCATGACCGCCCCGACGGAGGCGATCATGGCGCTGTAGACGATGGTACGCGGCCTGACGAGGCGATAGACCGGGGGCTGGCCGGCCTGACGGCGATGAATGTTGATGTCGTTGTCGTAGCCGATCAGGCGGGTTTCCCTGCCGATCTTCTTCATCACGGTGTCGCAGGCATCGATGCACAGGCCGCACTGGATACAGTCGAGCTGCGGGCCGTTGCGGATATCGATGCCGGTCGGACAAACGGCGACGCACTGATAGCAGTCGATGCAGTCGCCGGCG
>JBAUUA010000212.1:0-1667 GCA_049582465.1 Bradyrhizobium sp.
CGAGTCCTCGAGCCGGTAGGCGGCGAAGGTCGGAAAACCAAGGAGCTTGGCGCTCTCCTCGCGCAGCTTGAGGATCTCCAGGATGGCTTCGTTGTTGTCGTTGGCGTTGCCGTTGTCGCCGCGCGCAGTGAAGGCTTTGTAGACCTTCTCGCGCTGCTCGCGCCGGGGCGAGCTCTTCAGGAACGGCTCGACCGAAGAGCGCGACAGCGTCACGATCGCCTTGCCGGCCATGCCGCGCTCGCTGGCGGCAGCCCGGGCGGCGGCGACGAAACTATCGGGAAGGCCGGCGAAATCGGCCTCCTGCAGCTCCATGAACCAGTCCTGCTCGTCGCCCAGCAGATGGTGGCTGAAGGCGGTGCCGAGATGGGCCAGCCGCTCGTTGATCTCGGCCATCCGCTTCTTGGCCGCCTCGTCGAGGCCGGCGCCGGCGCGGTGGAAGCGGGTGTAGGTGCGCTCCAGGAGCCGCTGCTCCTCGCCGGTCAGAGCGAGGCTGGCGCGGTTATCGTGCAGCATCGCGATCCGGCCGAACAGCACCGCGTTCATCATGATCGGGTTCCAGTGCCGCGCCATCCGCAAGGACACCTCCTTGTCGATTTCGAGCAGCGCCGGATTGGAGTGCGCCCCCACCAGGTCGTAGAACACCGCCGCCACCCTGGAGAGCAGTTTGCCGGAGCGCTCCAGCGCGGTGATGGTGTTGGCGAAGTCCGGCGTCGCCGGGTCGTGCTCGATGGCGACGATCTCGGCGGCGTGATCGGCGAAGGCCTGCTCGAAGGCGGGGAGGAAATGTTCCGGCTGGATCTCGGCGAAGGGCGGCGTCTCGAACGGCGTCTGCCACGCCTTCAAAAGCGGGTTGGCCTGAGCCGGCGCTGCGGCCGTCGTCTGCTGGATTTCCGACATCGCGAATCCCGTTTTCATGGCAAATTGATTGAGGAATCTATATCACGCGGTGGGGCTTTTTTGGGCCTTTTACGCTTGATAGAGCAGGCCTTTTCATAGAGATTGCGGCCCATAACAGGACCCCCCACGCCATGAGCTTGCAGCCCACTTCCACCGCGTCCCGCCAGATCATCTGGCCCAGCGTCATCACCGTCATTTCTGCGGCGATCCTGATCGGCGCCGAAGTGTTCGGCGCGGCGTTCGCCGGCGGCTGGGCGCTGGCGATCCTGTTCGGTCTCGACGACACCGGCGCGCATATACTGCAGGCGGTGCTGTTCGCGGTCGGCGTCTTCGTGATGGCGGCGTTCATCCGCGCGGCGCAGCGCGTCGAGCCGTTCACGAAGCGCGCGTAAGCAGCTCACGAGCAGGAAAGCGCTGCGCTGCCTGCTTCAAATGCTTACGCTTCGTTAGCGAAGCTTAACATCCATTCACTTTCGAAGCCGCGAGCGCGCTCCCACGGCAACAGTGAAAGCAGCTGTTAGGGAAATTTCCCCACAGCCTAAAAAAAATCTTGCGAAGCAGAGTCAAAGCGCTTATTTCCGGTCTTGCCCAATTTCGCACGTGCCTGTGGTCGTGTGTCAGTCGGTAGGTATCCGGACAAGAGGCCGGACAGCCGCCAAGGGACGAAGAACCGAGGGTCGCTCGAGTCGCAAGACTCAAAAGTCGCAAGACTTGATCGGCCAGCATCTCTCTCAAGAGATGCCGTTGAAGGTCTCTTCGCTCCTTGCAAC
>JBAUUA010000213.1:0-2648 GCA_049582465.1 Bradyrhizobium sp.
ATCGAACTTCACGGCGCGCACCAATTCGGAAGTGCTGCACATCAACGTCGATCGCTCCGGCAAGCGCGCCACCGGCGTCACCTTCGTCGACACCGGCGGCGTCGAATGGGAGCAGCCGGCCGACCTCGTGATCCTCTCGGCGTTCACCGTTTTCAATGTGCAAATGCTGCTGAACTCCAAGATCGGCACGCCCTACGATCCCGTCGCCAACAAGGGCGTAATCGGCCGCAACTTTACCCACCAGACCATCTCCACCGTCAACGGCTTCTTCGACAACAAGAAGTTCAACTTCAATCCCTTCATCGCGTCCGGCTCGATCGGGATGTGCATCGACGAATTCAACGGCGACAATTTCGATCACGGCCCGCACGGCTTCGTCGGCGGCGGCTACATGGGACAGGTGCAGACCAACGGCCGGCCGATCCAGTCGGCCTCGGTGCCGCCGGGCACGCCGAAATGGGGCGCGGCCTGGAAGAGCGCGGCGCGCGACAATTATCTGTCGACCGTGCGGCCGGGCACCGGCGTGCACGGCAGCTTCTACAGCTATCGCGACATCTATCTGGATCTCGATCCGACCTACAAGGATCGCTTCGGCCGTCCGCTGATGCGGATGACGATCGACTTCCACGACAACGAGCTGAAGCAGAACGCCTTCCTCACCGACAAGTTCGCCGAGATCATTCGCGCGATGGGCGCCCACACGCTCGACAAGCAATACCGCAAGGGGCCCTATGATGCGACCGATTACCAGACCACGCATGTGTGCGGCGGCGCGATCATGGGGACGGATCCCTCGACCAGCGCCATCAACCGCTATCTGCAGAGCTGGGACGTGCCGAATTTGTTCGTGATGGGCGCCAGCGCCTTCCCGCAGAACGCCGGCTACAACCCCACTGGCACGGTGGCGGCGCTGGCCTTCTGGGCGGCTTCCGCAATCCGCGGCCAGTACCTTAAAAACCCGGGGCCGCTGGTCCATGCGTAACGCAGCAAAAATCTCGATTGCGATCGGCGCCGCCGCAGCATGGCTGGCCGGTATCGGCTTCAGCGGCGCGGATCCGGACAGCCAGGCGTTCGACCAGATCGAAAAGGGCCGTTATCTCACGACGGTCGCGGACTGCTACGCCTGTCACACCGTGCCGGAGGTCGGCAAACCCTTTGGCGGGGCACGGCCGATCGAGACGCCGTTCGGCGTCATCACCTCGTCGAACCTCACGCCCGACAACGACACCGGCATCGGCGCCTGGACCGACGAGGAGTTCGACGCCGCGGTGCGCAAGGGCGTGCGTCCGGACGGCAGCCGGCTTTATCCCGCGATGCCGTTCCCGGCCTACGCCAAGATGACGCGCGACGACGTGCTGGCGATCCGCGCCTACCTCAAGACGGTCGAGCCGGTGCACCAGCCGGTCAAATCCAACACGCTGCCGTTCCCCTTCAACATCCGCACGGCGATGCGGGTCTGGGATGGGCTGTATTTCACCGAAGGCGAATTCCAGCCCGACAGTCATCAATCCGCGGTCTGGAATCGCGGCGCCTATCTGGTGCAGGGCCCCGGCCATTGCACCGCCTGCCACACGCCGAAAACCGTGCTCGGCGGCGACAAGACCACCGACAATCTGCGCGGCTTCAATCTGCAGGGCTGGTTCGCCCCCGACATTACCGGCGACAACAACCAGGGCCTGGGCCGCTGGAGCGAGGCGGATGTCACCGGTTATCTGAAGACCGGGCACAACCAGTTCAGCGCGGCGACGGGACCGATGACGGAAGAAATCGTCAACGCCACCTCGCAATACAGCGACAGCGATCTCACCGCGATCGCGACCTACCTGAAGTCCCTGCCGCAGCGGCAGGATAATGTGGCGCCGCTGCCGGCCAACTCGCCGGCGATGATCGCGGGCCAGGCGATCTACCGGGATCAATGCTCCGCCTGCCACGGCATCGACGGCCGCGGGGTGCCGATGCTGTTTCCATCGCTGGCGCAATCGGCGCTGGCCCATGCCAGCGACCCCACCAGCGCCATTCACCTGGTGCTGCGCGGCGGCCGCAGCGTCGCAACCAGCCAGGAGCCGACCGCACCGGGCATGCCGTCGTTCGCCTGGCAGCTGAACGACGCGCAGGTGGCGGCGGTGCTGACCTACATCCGCAACGCCTGGCAAACGGCGGGGGCCCCGGTTGGCGCCGAGACGGTCGGCAAGGCGCGCAACGAACTCAGCACCCGCTCGGATTAGGACGAACCGGTTCGCTTGAGCCGACGATGCTCGGCGCTACCTACTGGTCGAGGATCGTTCCGAAATAGCCTTGCGCAGCGCGCGGGATAAGGCCTCGACGGAATACGGCTTCTGAATCAGTTCAAACCCGTGATGAGCGTTCTCGGCCAGGACGCTGCTGTAGCCGCTGGTCAAAACCACCGGAAGATGAGGATGCTGCTTGCGTATGATGGTGGCCAGCTCCACGCCGTTCATGCCGGGCATGATGACATCGGAAAACACCAGATCGAAAGCCGATTGATCCGCTGCGATCAGCGCCAGCGCCTGTTTGGCATTGTCGGCCCGTCGGGTGGCATAGCCCAGATCCTGCAGCAATTCGGTCGAAAACCGCCCGACCTCCTCGTTGTCTTCCACCACCAGGATGCGGTGGCCGCGGCCGCTGGT
>JBAUUA010000214.1:0-8717 GCA_049582465.1 Bradyrhizobium sp.
AGACTCTTGCCCGCACCGAGCAGGCGCAAAATCTCGATCTCGCGCTGCGTCAGTTTCGCCAGCCGGTTTTCGGCAAATCCCGGACCGGAAAACGCGATGCTTTGGGCGATCGCGGCGGGCAGGAATACCCCGCCCTCGCCCACCTTGCGAATGGCCTCGATGAGATCGCCGGGGTCGCCGGATTTGGAAACGTAACCCTTTGCACCCGTTTCGATGGCGCGCGCCGCGAATATCGGGTCGTCGTTCATGCTGAACATGACGATGCGGGCCGTTCCGTCGCGTGCCAGAATCCTCCGGGCCAGCTCGAAGCCCGAAACACCCGGCAGATTGATATCGAGGACGCAGATGTCCGGCCGCTCAGTGACGAACGCCTCTTCGCCGCTTTCGGCGTCGGATGCTTCCAGAACGGCGATATCGGGATCGCCGGCCAGCAGCGCGCGGCAGCCCGAGGCAACGATGGGATGGTCGTCAACGATCAGGATACGTATCGACATCGATCGGAAGGCCCCATAGCCAAGTCCATAGCTCAGTCGCGAAAATCGATTTTGCAGCGCAATACGAGTGACGCAGACAATCCCCTGCATTCGATGCCGCGTTCACTGGCGGTGCTCGCCCCCCTTGGCTTCGCGCTATGCTCCTCCGGAAGAAGTGCGCTACGGTTCAATTAGATAGCGCAGGTTTTTGGCTGTCAACGTTTAGCAGCTAACGCGGGAATTCAGGAGCCGGAGTCGAGCATGGCAATGTGGCAGACGCTCTCCTTGCGGGCACGGCTGAATACGCTCCTGGCCCTCGTCATGGTGCTTGGGCTCGTCATCAATATTGCTCGTCTGGTTTTGGAGGCCGCCCCGCGCGTCGCGGCAGAGGACCAGAGCGTGGTTCGCCTTGCGCGCGGTTTCGTCGAGCCCCTGGTGTCGGATCTCAATGATGCATCCGATCCCGAGGCAAGGCTCGACCGGATTGTCGAAGGCCTGAAGCAACTCCGCCATGTCAGCATCACCCGCCAGCATGATGCGGCCATGAGCAGCGCTCCGGCTGCGTCGGCGTCATTGGGCGACAACGGTGAACCGCCGCAGGTTCCCGAATGGTTTGTCACCCTCATTCACCCGGAGCAGACGACGGTCGCCGTGCCGATTTCCGCGAATGGGAGATCCCTTGGATCCCTGGTCATAACCTCGCATCCGACCGATGAAATCGCCGAGATCTGGGACGGCATCGTCACCCAGATCGAGGTCGGGTCCGCCATCGCAGCGGCGCTGCTGTTGATCACGATGACGGTCGTCAACCGCGCGCTGGAGCCGATCAAGTCGCTCGCGGACGCAATGAGCGCCATCGAGGCCGGCCGCTACGATACCCGCGTCAGCCCCGGCGGCTCGCCCGAATTGGCCGCGATCTGCGGGAAACTGAACCACCTCGCTTCCGTTCTTGAGACGACGGTCGAAGACAAGCGGCGGCTCGCCGAGCGTGTGGTCTCGTTGCAGGATGCCGAGCGCAAGGAAATCGCGCGCGACCTGCACGATGAGTTTGGCCCCTATCTGTTTGCACTGCGCGCGCACGCCGCCTCGCTGACGCGGCTGGCCGATGCGCCTGAGCCCGATCTCGACGCCTTGCGCAAACATATCAACGCGATGTCCGATCAGGTGAATGCGCTGCAGCAATCCAACCGGCGCGTCCTCGAGCGGCTGCGGCCCGTGGGACTTGCGGAGCTCGGGCTGGCCGATGCGCTTGCCGCGCTGATGCGCCTTTGGCGCGAGACCTACCCCGATGTCGTGATCGAAACCTCGATTTCGCCGGAACTCGACGCCCGCGGCGAGACCGCGGACCTGACGATCTATCGCATCATTCAGGAGGCTCTCACCAACGTCTTCCGCCATGCCCGCGCATCGCGCGTCGATATCCGCGTCGAGCCGGCAGCAGCCCTGCCCGCCGGAGCCGCCGGAGCGGAGGCGATCATGGTCAGCGTCAGCGACAACGGCGCCGGCCTGCCGGCCGATCACAGGCAGGGATTCGGCATGCTCGGCATGCGGGAGCGGGTGCTGGCGCTGGGCGGCAGCATGACCGTGGCCTCGACCAACCATGGCGTCACCGTGGAAGCCCTGGTTCCCTGCGGGGTCCGGCAGCCCCAGTCATTCCAGCCAACGTAAGCCAGGCTCAGGGCGTCGGGATTTTTTCCCGACCGCGCGACCTAACTTTCCCGGTGTCGGTCACGCCGCGATCACCTAGCATTCGTGGTAGCCGGCCGGAAGAGCCGCAGCGGGATGGGATGGGACAGGTGGGCGCTCGATCGCTGTTGATCGCGACGATATCGATCGTATCGATATCGCTCGACCCGTTTTCCGGGCGCCATGATGCGCATGCCCAGGACGCGCAAGTCGCGCCGGAACCGCAGAAGCTGCCCCCGATCGTCGTCACCGGCACCAAACCCGGCATCAAGCGTGGTCGCTCCGAAGCCGCGACGCGCACCGCCCGGGCCATACCCAGGCTCGTGGTGTACCCGACCACGCCCATTTCTGGCGCGGGCATCAACCCCGACAAGATCCCGGCGAGCGTCAACCTCGTCGACGCTAATCAGATCAAGGACACCGGCTCGCTGAACGTCGGCGATGCGCTGCAAAAATACGTGCCGGGTATCGTGGTCAATGAAGTCGCCGGCAATCCTTTCCAGCCGAATGTGCAATTTCGCGGCTTCGTTGCCTCCCCCGTGGCCGGCACCCCGCAGGGGCTCGCGGTCTACCAGAATGGAGTTCGCGTCAACGAGGCGTTCGGCGACACCGTCAACTGGGACCTGATTCCAACCGCCGCGATAAAGTCGGTCACGGTGGTGACCAACAATCCTGCCTTTGGCCTCAATGCACTGGGCGGGGCCGTCAATGTGCAGATGAAGGACGGCTTCAACTACCACGGTGCCGAGATCGACACGATGGGCGGCTCGTTCGGACGTATCCAGAGTTCGGCACAGTGGGGCAAACAGGTCGACAACTATGCTGTCTACGGCGCCCTCGAAGGCTTGCATGATGACGGGTTTCGCAATTTTTCGGCGTCCGACGTTCGCCGGTTTTACGGCGATGTCGGTTACAGGAACGACACCAGCGAGTTCCATCTCAACATGGGCGCCGCCGACAATCATTTCGGCGCCACCGCCACCGCGCCGGTCGAATTGCTCCAGCAATATTGGGGCGCGACCTATACCTCACCGCAGACCACCGAAAACCGCGTTGGCTATTTAAATCTGACCGGAAAGGTCGAGGCGACGCCGACCTGGACGATCGACGGCTCGGTCCATGTGCGCGCCTTCGATCAAAAGATGCTCGACGCCAACCCCACCGGCACCCAGCCCTGCACGGCCGACCAGACGCTGCTTTGCTTCGGCAACGGCAGCACGCCGGCAAATGGCCTCAACGGCGCCCAGCTCGCCAATCCTTTCGATCCAGCGGCGGTACTGGGAGAGAGTGACCGAACCACGACCCATTCGACGACAGCGGGTGTGTCGTTGCAGGCGACCAATACCGATCAGTTGTTCGGCCACAACAATCATTTCGCGGTCGGCGCCAGTTTCGATTCCAGCGTTACCCGCTTCACGGCCAGCGCCGAACTCGGCACCATCGGCCCGAACTTTGTCGTCAGCAGCAGCGGATTATTTCTCGGCCAGTCCGGCGATCCCGTCTCGATCGGGCCGGTCGCGCTGCGCACCACCAGCCAGTACAGCGGACTTTATGCGCTCGATACCTTCGACGTCACCAACGCGTTCTCGATCACCGGCGGCGGCCGCTTCAACGTCGCCAATATCAGGCTGGAAGACCAGATCGGCAGCGCGCTAAACGGCCAGGATACCTACACCCGCTTCAATCCGATCATCGGCGGCACGTACAAGATCACCTCCGGACTGACGGCCTATGCCGGCTATTCCGAAGCGAACCGGGCGCCGACCCCGCTGGAACTGGGCTGCGCCGATCCCGCCCATCCCTGCATCATCGCGGCCTTCCTGGTCTCCGATCCGCCGTTGAAGCAGGTCGTGTCCCGCACCGTGGAAGCCGGCCTGCGCGGAACGAGCGACCTCAACATCGGCACGCTCGGATGGAAGCTCGGCGTGTTCCGCGCCACCAACAGCGACGACATCCTCGCCATTCCGAGCCCGGTGCTGCAGGGCTTTGGCTATTTCCAGAACGTCGGCTCGACGCGCCGCCAGGGCATCGAGGCCGAGGTCACGCTCAAGTCGAACTCGCTGCAGCTCTACGCCAGCTATGCGCTGGTGGACGCGCGGTTTCTCGACACGCTGCAGGTCGGCTCCAATAGTCCCTTCGCCGACGGCAACGGCAACGTCCAGATCCTTCCTGGCAATCGGATTCCGGCCATTCCGCGCAACCGGATCAAGGCCGGCATCGATTATTCCGTCACCGACGCCTTCAAAATCGGCGGTGATGCGCTGTTCGTCGACAGCCAATACTTTGTCGGCGACGAATCCAACCAGGCGCAACGGCTGCCGTCCTACGCGGTCTTCAACCTGCACGCCTCGTATCAGATCGACAAGACGTTCCAGATCTATGCCCGCGCGGACAATATTTTCGACAACCGCTACGCGACCTATGGCACCTTCTTCGACACCGGCGCTGTTCCGAATTTCGCCAATGGCGGCGCGCCGTTCACGGATCCGCGTTCGATCAGCCCGGCACGGCCGCGCGCCCTCTATGTCGGCCTGAAGGCCACCTTCTGAAATCCCTCAAGCCGCCGGACCGCCGCGGCGGGCCAAAAAGCCGCGCGCCGGATCGTATGCCAGGATCGCGCCGAACAGGAACACGACGGTACAGCCGACGACGACCGCCAGCGAAACCCATGCCACCTGCTCATAGAGCGCAAACCGGATCAGTTCGGTGGCATGCGTGAAGGGATTGGCCTGGCAGATATAATACAGCAGTGGACTGGATTCCTTGACCCGCCATAGCGGGTACAGCGCGGACGACGCGAAGAACATCGGGAAAATGACGAAATTCATGACGCCGGCAAAATTCTCGAGCTGCTTGATCAGCGACGAGATCAGCATTCCCAGCGCGCCGAGCATGAATCCGCTGAGCAGCAGCGCCGGCAGCAGTGCCAGATAGCCGAGCGGCGGCGCCTCGATTTCCCAGAACCAGGCGATCAGCAGGAAAGCATAGGCTTGCAATACCGATACCAGCGTACCCGCCAGGAGCTTCGAGGCGAGCAGCCACCAGCGCGGGAACGGGCTGACGAGCAGCGTGCGCATTCCGCCGGTCTCGCGGTCATAGACCATGGTGAGCGAGGATTGCATGCCGTTGAATAGCTGGATCATCGCGATCAGCCCGGGCGTGATGTAGACCTCATAGAGGACATAGGTCTCGTAGGGCGGGATGATCGAGACGCCGAGCACCTGGCGAAACCCGGCGGCAAAAATGAAAAGCCATACCAGCGGGCGTACCAGCGCGGAAATGAAGCGTTCGCGCTGGTGGATGAACCGCAGCGCTTCACGCCAGACGATGCCCTTGAGGCAGATGAAATATTGCGCCAGCGAAAAATGATGCCTGTCGACGGCTTCGGAGATCGCGGTCATCTGGCGGCTTCCAGTTCGTTCTGGTCGGCAGCCCCGGTCAGCCGGTTGAAGGCGTCGCGCAGATCGGCGCCGCCGGATTCGCCGACGACGTCGCCGATCGCGCCATGGGAGAGCACTTTGCCCTTGTGCAGGACCACCACATCGTCGCCGCTAGCCGCTTCATCGATCAGATGCGTCGCCCACAGCACGCCGATCCCCTCCACCGTCGACAGCCTGCGAACATGATCGAGAATGTCGGCGCGCGCCTTGATATCGAGACCGACCGTCGGTTCATCCAGCAGAAGCAGGCGGGGCTGATGCAACAGCGCCCGGGCGATTTCGATGCGGCGCATCTGCCCGATCGAGAGATTGCCGACCCGATCCTGGCTGCGATCGGCCATCGCTACGCGATCCAGGACCTGCGCGATCAGATTCCTGGCCCGGCTCTTGGCGATACCGTGCAATGCCGCGTGATACATCAGGTTCTGCCGCACCGAAATGTCGATATCGAGCGCGCGGGACTGAAAGACGACGCCGAGCTGGCTCAGGGCCGCACCCGGTTCTCTCCCGACATCGTGGCCGAAGATGCGGATTTGACCCGATCGTATCGCATACAGACGCGTGATCAGCGAGAACAGTGTCGACTTGCCGGCGCCGTTCAATCCCAGCAACACGGTAAAGGACGACTGCCTGACGGTCAGGCTGACATCGTCTAGCGCCACCCGCGCGCCATAGCGATGGCTGACATGGTCGATCTCAAGCGCAGGGGTCCGAGCGATCTCGAATGGCTTCATCACCATTCCTGAAACGCCCGTTCCGATCCATGAGATCGTCGGGCGGATGTTTCGGAACCCGGTGCGCCGTATCGCCGACCGCCGATGAAATACGTCATGCTGGTCATTTTCGACGCGCAGACCTTCAGGTTCACTTTCGGCGATTTAGCCTACCGCGTCGCCCGCGGCAAGCTTCACCCGTCACAAGCTTGACCCGGATTGGCGACCCTGACAAATTATTTGAGCTGCTGCTCGTGTTGCAGCGCACCGAACATGGCATCGCATTGGATGCATCAATCCTGGATGGAGCCAATGGCAACTCTTCGGGTTTACGTTTGCGCCGTCCCTGAACAGGGTCGTGGACCGCTTGGCCGGCGGGACAAGGTTTCGCGGCTGTTGACGGCGGCGGTGCGAAAGGCGTTGACGATGACCTCCTTCTCCAGCCTGTTCCGAACGATCGCCCTTCTCGGGGCGTCAATCCTCGCCGCGACGGCGGGCGCAAAGGCCGAGGATCTCAATGACTATCCGACAGCGGCGCGCGCCGAGTACGTCTTCGCCTGCATGAAAGCCAACGGCGAAACCCAGGAACTCCTGCAGAAGTGTTCCTGCTCCATCGACGTGATCGCGTCGATCATCCCGTACGACCGTTATGTGGCCACCGAGACAATTCTCTCGATGTCGCAGGTCACCGGGCCCGTCGGTTCCGAATTTCGACAGACCGAGCAAGCCAAACTTACGTTGCAGGATTTCCACCGGGCGCAGGCGGAGGCGGAAGTACGCTGTTTTTGATCTGATTTCTTCGGGACTGTGGCGCTTACAGCATCGATTTCTCAACCGACCATTCGTCCTTGAAGATTTCCTTGCTGGTGTCGACGGCCTCGACGCGAAACTTGCCGGCGCCATTGGGCTTGTAGTTGAAGCGGATATTCGGATCTTCCGAGATCGCGATGCCGCCGTCCATGGCCACGACGAGGTCGTCGCCCTGCCAGATCTTGAGGTTCTCGATGAAGAACGGCGGGATGTAAAGCCGCGTCAACTGGTCCATCTGCAGGCCCGAATTTTGCGGGTGGCGCAGCATGACCTGGGCTTCCGCGGACGAATCGGGTCGGAACGTGCGGAACTTCATCTGCCCGAGCATCGCCTTGGTCGCGTCGCTGTTGGACGCCGCCGGCGCCGAGCAGCCGCCGGACGCCTTCACGAACGCCTTCACGCCATAGAGCTGGCCATCGCTGAGTTCGGCGACGAGCCGTACATAGGAGTAGGAGTTGACGCGGACCCGCGTCGAAATCGAGGTCACGCCGGAATTCGGACCGACCGTAAACGTGCCGGCGACCGGCGCGGGATTTTCATCGATGACGAGCGTCAGGGATTTGAGCGTGCGCTTGTCGTCGCCGGCGAGGTTGACCCGCATCCCGATCGGCACGATGGCGGAATCTTCCGCTCGCTTCGGCGCATCGAGCACCACGAGGCCCGAGCCATCGAGAATGGCGCGATCCTTGAAGATATCGCCCTTGATGCTGTTCCAGGTTTCTTCCGAAGGCTGATCCTGGCCGGCACCGGCAGCCTGGGCACGCGCCACCACAGGCGTCGCGAGATAAACCGCAGCCATCAGGGCCGGGACGATCGCTCTGGAGAAAATCGACATGGTCGAATTCCATTTCCATAATGAAGCAGCGGGGAACGTATATGAAACGGCCGCGCGCAGCAAGTTGCGTAGCCGAGCGGAGGTCGTCATTCCCATTCAAGCTCGCCGAATGTGGCGATGACATTGCGCGAACCATACTCGTCGAACAATTTCCATCGCGCGTGTTCGCTCCTGCCGGCCTCTCTGGCCGCCTCGGTCAGTGGTATCCCCTTGCGGATGAGGCCCCTCACCTCCGTAACCAGTCCTTCGAAATAGCGTTGCTCGTCCTTAACGGCGCCTCGCCAATCAGCCACGACCGGACCATGGCCGGGAACAACGCGCATCGCCGGAGTGCGCTGCAGCACTTCGAGATCGGTGAGAAAGCCGCGAATGCTGCCGTCAAGCACCGGAACATGTTCGACGAACAGCAGATCGCCGGCGAACAGGGTGGAACTCGCGGCGTCGAAAACCGTCAAGTCGTTATCGGTGTGCCCGGGGGGCCAGGCCTTCAGGCTTAGGGTTCGCCTTCCGAGATCGATCTGCATTTCATCGTCGACGAGCAGCGTGGGCGGCACGATCCTCACCTCGTCGATGAGCGCATTCCCCAGCACCGGGCGAAACGCCTTCAGGTAAAACTCGCCCCGCGCCGTCAGCGCGCGCGGCAAGTTCCTGTGCCCGACAAAGGCAGTTCCCGCCGCGACGAATGCCGCATTGCCAAAGATATGATCGGGGTGAACATGCGTGTTGACCACATAGCGAACCGGCTTCGGCGTCACCGCGC
>JBAUUA010000215.1:0-10663 GCA_049582465.1 Bradyrhizobium sp.
TCCAGAACCTCGGCAAGATGCCCACGCTGCTGGCCGCCGCTGCGGTGATGGTCGCGCTCGGCATCGCCTGCACGCGGCTGCTGCGGCCAAGGCGGCCGGCTGACGCCGATGCACGGCCGGACGCGCAGCCTTAGCCGCGTCCTGACCGCGAGCGGCGCGGGAAGCATTCCCGCGCCGAAACGAGCAGGCTCAGAAGGCGGCGGGGACCACCTTGACCCTCGCCATCATGCCCCCGTCCTCATGTTCGAGGATGTGGCAGTGGTAGACGAATTCACCGAGCTCCGCGAACGGGATGTCGAAGGTTGTCGGGGGCGATACGCAATGGCCGCTGCGCCATTGCGCGATGGTGCGCAATCTGTCGGGCGTGTTGGCGCGGCGCCTGATCCTCGCAAATGCCAAGGTCGACCTGCTCAGCGCGTACTAGCCAAGACCGCGCACGGAAAACCCGCCTTGCTTGCAAGTGCGGGGAGGGATCACCCCCGCCCGCGATAGGGCGCGACCCCCTGATCGGGAATCCACATGCCCCTCGGCAGCCTGCCGGTCTGCCAGAACACGTCGATCGGAATGCCGCCGCGCGGATACCAGTAGCCGCCGATGCGCAGGAATTTCGGCTTGATTTCGGCCGCGATCCGCTTGCCGATCATGACGGTGCAATCCTCGTGGAACGCGCCGTGGTTGCGGAAGCTCGCGACATAGAGTTTCAGGGATTTTGACTCCAACAGCCACTGGCCCGGCACATAGTCGATCACCAGATGTGCGAAGTCGGGCTGGCCGGTGACCGGGCAGAGCGAGGTGAATTCCGGCGCGGTGAACCGCACCAGGTAGTTCGTGCCCTTTTGCGGATTGGGCACCCGGTCGAGTTTTGCCTTCTCAGGGGTGTGCGGCCAGTCCACGGCACGGCCGAGCTGCAGGGGCTCGGATTTCGAGGCTTTGCGAGGCTTTTTCGACATGATGCGGTCTCCGTTGCCTGCGTAATAGACAATCGCCACGTCGAGGTCACGCGTGAGGCGGCCTTTTCCGGCCTGAATCCTTGCTGTAGAAGCAGCGCCAACCGTCCGTATCAGGTTTTCCAAAGAGGTACCCATGACCGCCATCGTCGACATCATCGGCCGTGAAATTCTCGATAGCCGCGGCAACCCCACCGTCGAGGTCGATGTGGTGCTGGAGGATGGCTCGATGGGCCGCGCGGCGGTGCCGTCGGGCGCCTCCACCGGCGCGCATGAGGCGGTCGAGCTGCGCGATGGCGACAAGGGGCGCTATCTCGGCAAGGGCGTCAGCAAGGCCGTGGACGCCGTGAACGGGGAAATCTATGACGCCGTCGGCGGCATGGACGCCGAGCAGCAGGTCCAGATCGACGAGACCATGATCGGGCTCGACGGCACGCCCAACAAGAGCCGGCTTGGCGCCAACGCCATTCTGGGCGTGTCGCTGGCGGTCGCCAAGGCCGCCGCCGACTCCTCCGACCTGCCGCTCTATCGTTACGTCGGCGGGACCTCGGCGCGGACCCTGCCGGTGCCGATGATGAACATCATCAATGGCGGCGTGCATGCCGACAATCCGATCGACTTCCAGGAATTCATGATCATGCCGGTCGGCGCCAAGACCTTTGCGGAAGCGCTACGCTGCGGCTCGGAAATCTTCCACACGCTACGGTCGGAACTGAAGAAGGCCGGCCATAACACCAATGTCGGCGACGAGGGCGGTTTCGCGCCGAACCTGCCGTCGGCGGATGCCGCGCTCGAATTCGTCATGGGGGCGATCGGCAAGGCTGGCTATAAAGCCGGTTCCGACGTCATGCTGGCGCTGGACTGTGCGGCGACCGAGTTCTTCAAGGACGGCAATTACGTCTATGGCGGCGAGAACAAGACACGCTCGCGTTCGGAGCAGGCCAAATATCTCGCCGATCTGGCCGCGCGCTATCCGATCGTCTCGATCGAGGACGGCATGTCCGAGGACGACATGGACGGCTGGAAGGAACTGACCGACCTGATCGGCAATAAATGCCAATTGGTCGGCGACGACCTGTTCGTCACCAACGTGACGCGGCTCGCTGACGGCATCAAACACGGCCGCGCCAACTCCATCCTGGTGAAAGTCAACCAGATCGGCACGCTGACGGAGACGCTCTCCGCGGTCGAGATGGCCTACAAGGCCGGCTACACCGCCGTGATGTCGCACCGCTCCGGCGAGACCGAGGATTCCACCATCGCCGATCTCGCGGTCGCCACCAATTGCGGCCAGATCAAAACCGGCTCGCTGGCGCGCTCCGACCGCACCGCCAAGTACAATCAGCTGCTGCGGATCGAGCAGGAGCTGGGCACGCAGGCGAAATATGCTGGCAAGGCGGCGCTGAAGGCGCTGCGATAAGGCCGTACCGCCGTCAAACCTTGAACAGGTGGCGGCGAATAAACTCGCCGGCGCGTGCAAGCGCCCGGCGTCCCGCCTCCAGATGGGCGTTCCACATCGGCCAGGCGTGGATCATGTCCGGCCATATCTCCAGCGTAACGTCGACGTTGGCGCCCCCTGCCGCCGCTGCAAAGCGCGTCGAATCCTCAAGCAACGTTTCGCAGGCGCCGACCTGGATCAGCGTCGGCGGGAAGTTCTCCAGGTTCGCATAGAGCGGCGAAACACGCGGGTCTTTCCGGTCGACCCCAGCGGGAAGATAGGCTTCGATCAGTTCGGCCAGATACGCCCGGTGAATGATGGGGTCGACGGCATCCTTGGTGGCAAGCGTCGAGCCGGACAGTGTGAGATCGGTCCATGGCGAGAGAAGCCACGCGCAGCCCGGAGTAGGTTCTCCTGCATCCCGCAGGCGATTTATCAGACCGATGGTCAGGCCTCCGCCCGCGCTATCGCCGCCGACCACGATATGGTCGGCGGCGACGCCGGATTGGCGCAGGAAACTCCATGTCGCCGAGGTGTCGTCCAGCGCGGCAGGGAACGGATATTCGGGCGCGAGCCGGTACTCGATCGCGAGCGTCCGTGTCCTGGCGGCGCGGCCGGCTTCGGTGACCAATCTGCGATGGCTGAGGATGGAGCCGGAGCAATAACCGCCACCGTGAAAAAATAGCAGGACGCGCGATGGGTCGCTGCCGGGCGCAATCGACCACTCGCCCCGTAATCCCGCAATGTCCACTTCCTCGAGCTTGATATCGCGGGCAGCGGGCCATACCGCCCCCACTTCCTCGATGCGCTGACGGCGTTGATGCCAACCGACCGGGCGTGGCTTCGAGCCCAGCAGCGCACGGACCGCATCGATCTCGCTTTGGCTCATCTTTAAATTTCCTTCAGCGATGCATGTAACGAAGCCCCGGCGCGTCCGGCTTCGCAGAGTACCGCAGAGCGAAAACAAACGAAATCGTGTAAGCCCCCAAGGCTTGCGTTTCCCAGCCAACGTGAGAACACTCCCGGCCGAATTCGGCCTGGCCGAAAACAGGGAGGTTTCAGATGAGCGCCGACACCAAGACCGGGCTGCAACTTCGTTCGCTGATCAAAAAGAGCGGCGAGCTCGAGATATCGCTCGCCAATGTGCCGACGCCCGAGCCTGGTCCCGATGAGGTCGTGGTCCGCGTCGAGGCCTCGCCGATCAATCCGTCGGACCTCGGTCTTTTGATCGGCGCCGCCGACATGGCGACCGCCAGGGCGTCGGGCACGAAGGAAGCGCCGATCATTACGGCGAAAGTCCCGGAGGCCGGCATGAAGGCGATGGCGGGACGGCTCGATGAATCCATGCCGGTCGGCAATGAAGGCGCCGGCGTGGTGATCAAGACGGGATCGTCGGACGCGGCCAAGGCTCTGATGGGCAAGACGGTCGCCATGATCGGCGGCGCGATGTATGCGCAATACCGCTGCCTGAAGGTCAACGAATGCCTGCCGCTGCCCGCCGGCATCACGCCGGCCGAGGGCGCTTCCTGCTTCGTCAATCCGCTGACCGCGCTCGGCATGACCGAAACCATGCGGCGCGAGGGCCACAAGGCGCTGGTGCATACCGCGGCCGCCTCCAATCTCGGGCAGATGCTCAACAAGATCTGCCTCAAGGACGGTATCGGCCTGGTCAACATCGTGCGCAGCAAGGAGCAGGCCGATATCCTGCGCAAGATCGGCGCGAAATATGTGGTCGATTCCACCGCGGCAACGTTCATGGACGATCTGACCAATGCGCTGGTCGAGACCGGCGCGACGCTGGCGTTCGACGCCATCGGCGGCGGCAAGCTCGCCGGCCAGATTCTGACCTGCATGGAGACCGCCGCCAACAAGACGGCCAAAGTCTACAGCCGTTACGGATCGAACACGTACAAGCAGGTCTACATCTATGGCAGCCTCGATCCCGGTCCGGTCATCCTGAACCGGGCGTTCGGCATGGCCTGGGGCGTCGGCGGATGGCTGCTGTTTCCGTTTCTCATGAAGATAGGCGCGGCCGAGGGAGCAAGACTGCGCCAGCGCGTGGTCGACGAGCTCAAGACGACCTTCGCCAGCCATTACACCCAGGTGGTGTCGCTGCAGGAAGCGCTGCAGCTCAGCCACATCGCCGTCTACGCCAAGCGTGCGACCGGCGAGAAGTACCTGATCAACCCGAACAAGGGCTGAAACCGTTCAAATCCGTGCCGGGCGTTCACGCGCCCGCGCACGTCCGCATCCGGCGTTCAAGCTACAGGAGTTGTTGCAATCGGTCCTTGAAGAGGGGGAATTCAATGTCGACAGATCTGAAATATCTCGCCTTGACCGCCGTTCTCACTGCATCGCTGTGGATCCCCTATGTGGTCTGCCAGGTGATGACCAACGGACCGCTTGCGCCTCCCAATTATATCGACCCCACGCCGCGCCCGCTGCCGCTTTGGGGCAAGCGCGCCGACCGCACCTATATCAACGCGGTCGAGACCTTCGCGCCGTTTGCGGCGCTGGTAATCGCGGTTCATCTTGCCGGCAAAGCCGATGCGATGACCGCATTCTGGACCATGAGCTTCTTCTGGCTCCGGCTGGCCCATGCCGTCGTCTACCTGCTCGGGATCCCCTATCTACGCACGCTGATCTTCACGCTCGGCTACGTCGCGGTGGTCGGGCTGTTCTGGGAGTTGGTCAGGTAGTTGCACCAAGGGCGTTCTTGCGTTCCTCCGGCAACATCGGAGAAATATCGGGGCCGTCGGCCGCTAGGTCCGGCGGCCCTTGCTTTGGTGATCCTCTCGACGCAAACACAGTGTTTCCAAAATTGGGCGGTTCATGCACTTGCATGCTTCTGCCGATGCTGCTTAAGCTGCGCCTCAGCAGCTCCAACCGGCAGAAGGATATTTCATGGCCACCCCGCATCACATCGTCGTCATCGTCGGCAGCATTCGCAAGGAGAGCTTTTCGCTCAAGATCGCCAACGCCCTGGCCAAGCTGGCGCCGGCCTCGCTTAAGCTCGATGTGACGACGTTGAACGGGATTTCGTTCTTCAATCAGGACCTGGAAGCGGCGCCGCCGGCCGATTGGGTCGCGTTCCGCGAGAAGTTGCAGAAGTCGGATGGGGTGCTGTTCGTCACGCCCGAATACAACCGTGCGATCCCCGGGGTGCTGAAGAATGCGATCGACGTGGGATCGCGGCCCTACGGCAAGAGCTCGTTCCTCGGCAAGCCGGTCGGCATTGTCTCCAACTCACCCGGACCGCTCGGCGGCGTCAGCGCCGCCAAGACATTGCAGAACATCCTGCCGGGCATATCCGGCCCGATCATGGGGCAGCCCGAAATCTACCTGAACGGCGTCGGCGATGCCTTCGACGACAAGGGCAACCTGACCAAGGAATCCCTGCAGAAGGTGCTGCAGCAATATCTCGATGCCTTTGCCGCCTTCGTCGAGAAGCAAAACAAATAGGCAGGTTCGCGGCAGGCCGCCGGTCAGCCCTTAGGATTCCGTTAACCCGGCCGCCGCATCCTTGCGGCCATGGTTTCCCGCGCCCGACTCAAATCGTTTCTGACCGGCCTTGCCCTCTACACGATAGCGGCGGCGATGATCGGTTATTTCGGGGTCAACGCCTATACCGGCAAGTATGGGCTGAATGCGCGGCAGGAACTCGACCAGGAGATCATCGCGCTGACGTCGGAACTGGCGCGGCTGAAGCGGGAGCGCGCCGACGGCGAGCAGCGCGTGTCGCTGTTGCGGTCGGACCGGGTCGACCCGGACTTGCTGGACGAGCGGGCGCGCTATCAGCTCGACTATGCCAATCCGCACGACCTGGTTCGGACCAACACGCCGAACTGATCGTCAAAATTACAAAATCCCTCGAAATCAATTTCGAAAATGTCGCGTCGCATTGCACTGCGGCATAGCAAGATTTTCGCAACGCCACGCAATCCTTTCACGGCGGTTTGAGTTGGGATAGAGAGGGCTATTCGCTCTCTCATCCGGATCAGCCATGGCCGCACCGAAGAAGACCGCCACTAAGGAAACAGGCCAGGGTAACGGCGCCGACCACCCCCTGGAATTCACCCGGGAACAGGAACTGAGCGCACTGCGCGACATGCTGCTGATCCGGCGGTTCGAGGAAAAGGCCGGCCAGCTCTACGGCATGGGCGCGATCGGCGGCTTCTGCCATCTCTATATCGGCCAGGAAGCCATCGTCGTTGGGATGCAGATGGCCCTGAAACTGGGCGATCAGGTGATAACCGGCTACCGCGACCACGGGCACATGCTGGCCTGCGGAATGGACGCCAAGGGCGTGATGGCCGAGCTGACGGGACGCCATGGCGGCTATTCCAAGGGCAAGGGCGGCTCCATGCACATGTTCAGCAAGGAGAAGAATTTCTTCGGCGGCCACGGCATCGTCGGCGCGCAGGTGTCGCTCGGCACCGGACTCGCATTCGCCAATCGCTACCGCGGCAATGATTTTGTCAGCCTGGCCTATTTCGGTGACGGCGCCTCGAACCAGGGCCAGGTCTATGAAAGTTTCAACATGGCGGAGCCGTGGAAGCTCCCGGTGATCTACATCATCGAGAACAACCGTTACGCCATGGGCACCTCGGTGACGCGTTCCTCGGCTCAGACCGATTTTTCCAAGCGCGGCGTCTCCTTCAACATTCCCGGCGAGCAGGTCGACGGCATGGATGTCCGCGCGGTGAAGGCCGCCGGCGACAAGGCGGTCGCATGGTGCCGAGCCGGCAAGGGACCCTACATTTTGGAAATGCAGACCTACCGCTACCGCGGCCATTCGATGTCGGACCCGGCGAAATACCGTACCCGCGAGGAAGTCGACAAGGTGCGCAACGACCAGGACCCGATCGAGCAGGTCCGCAACCGCCTGCTGGCGGCCAAGGTCAGCGAACAGGAACTGAAAGCCATCGACGCCGAGGTGCGCGAGATCGTCAACGCAGCCGCCGATTTCGCGCAGCACGACCCCGAGCCCGATGCTTCCGAACTTTATACCGATATCTACCGCTAAGCGCTGTCAGCGCATTCCAGCCTGAAGAGTGATTTTTCCGGAGCTACCATGCCAATTCAAGTGCTGATGCCTGCGCTGTCGCCGACCATGGAGAAGGGCAACCTTTCGAAATGGCTGAAGAAGGAGGGCGAGGCGATCAAGTCGGGCGATGTCATTGCCGAGATCGAAACCGACAAGGCGACGATGGAGGTCGAGGCCACCGATGAGGGCACCCTTGGCAAGATCCTGATCCCGGAAGGCACCGCCGACGTCGCGGTCAATACTCCGATCGCGACCATTCTGGCCGACGGCGAAAGTGCCTCCGATCTGGGCAAGGCGGCCGCGCCGGCGAAACAGGAGAAGGCCGCCGAGTCGGCACCGCCTGCGGCCGAAGCTAAACCCGCTCCCGCGTCCAGAGGGGAATCCGGGCCCGCTGCGCCGAAGGCCGTCACTGAACCAGATCCCGAAGTACCCCCCGGCACCGAAATGGTGACCGTGACCATCCGCGAAGCGCTCCGCGACGCCATGGCCGAGGAGATGCGTAGGGATCCCGACGTATTCGTGATGGGCGAAGAAGTCGCTGAATATCAGGGCGCCTACAAGGTCACGCAGGGCTTGCTGCAGGAATTCGGCGCCAGGCGCGTGATCGACACGCCGATCACCGAACACGGTTTTGCTGGCGTCGGCGTGGGTGCTGCGATGGCCGGCCTGAAGCCGATCGTCGAATTCATGACCTTCAACTTCGCCATGCAGGCGATCGACCAGATCATCAATTCCGCGGCCAAGACGCTCTACATGTCCGGCGGCCAGATGGGCTGCTCGATCGTGTTCCGTGGTCCGAACGGGGCGGCTGCCCGCGTCGCCGCCCAGCACAGCCAGGATTATTCGGCCTGGTACTCGCAAATCCCGGGTCTCAAGGTGATCGCGCCGTTCTCGGCCGCCGACTACAAGGGCCTGTTGAAGGCCGCGATCCGCGATCCCAATCCGGTGATCTTCCTCGAAAACGAGATGCTGTACGGCCATTCCGGCGAAGTGCCGAAGCTGGACGATTACGTGATTCCGATCGGCAAGGCGCGGATCGTGCGTTCCGGCGGCCACGTCACCATCGTGTCCTGGTCGAACGGCATGACCTACGCGCTCAAAGCCGCCGACGAACTGGCGAAGGAAGGCATCGAGGCCGAAGTGGTCGATCTGCGGACGCTGCGGCCGATGGACACCGACACCATCGTCGCGTCGGTGAGGAAGACCGGCCGCGCGGTCACCGTGGAGGAGGGCTGGCAGCAGAACGGCGTCGGCGCCGAAATCTGCGCCCGTGTCATGGAACACGCCTTCGATTACCTCGACGCGCCGGTCCTGCGGGTGTCGGGCAAAGATGTGCCGATGCCCTATGCGGCGAATCTCGAAAAGCTTGCATTGCCCTCGGTGGCCGAGGTGGTCGAAGCCGCCAAAGCCGTTTGCTATCGGTGACGCATGGCGGGTCCCAAGGAGCAACCCTTGCCGCCCGATGTCATGGGCCGCGACGATGCCGTCGAGGTGTTGCGCGCGTTCGTGCTCGATGGCGGACTTTCCATCGCATTCACGCGCGCCTTCGAAGAGCCTGACATGTGGGGTCTGCTGCTGGTCGACATCGCGCGCCACGCCTCGCGGGCCTATGCGCGCGAGAGCGACTACACCGAGGCAGAAGCGCTGGCGCGCATCATCGACATGTTCGAAGCCGAAATCGCGCGGCCAACCGACATGGGCTCTACCACGCCGCGGTCGCAACAGGGTCACTGACAAT
Organism: Bradyrhizobium sp.; assembly: GCA_049582465.1. Classification (GTDB taxonomy): domain Bacteria; phylum Pseudomonadota; class Alphaproteobacteria; order Rhizobiales; family Xanthobacteraceae; genus Bradyrhizobium. Next base: position 9,171 of record JBAUUA010000215.1, read on the forward strand.
GCCAATCAACATTCTGATGCCTGCGCTGTCGCCGACGATGGAAAAGGGCAACCTTGCCAAGTGGCTGAAGAAAGAAGGCGATAAGGTCAAATCCGGCGACGTGATCGCGGAGATCGAGACCGACAAGGCCACGATGGAAGTGGAAGCCGTCGACGAGGGCACGATCGCCAAGATCGTGGTGCCCGAAGGCACCCAGGACGTGGCGGTCAACGACGTCATCGCGGTGCTCGCCGGCGACGGCGAGGACGTCAAGGCGGCGGGAGCGGGGGCCGCGCCACCGAAAGCCGCTGAGGCGCCGGCTGCAAAACCAGCGGCGGCGGCCGTACCGGTGGCAACGCCGGCGCCGAAGGCGGCAGCACCTGCGGTTGCTCCGGCACCTGCGCTCCAGGCCGCAGCGCCAGCGTCTCAGGTCAACGGACACGCCCGCGTCTTCTCGTCGCCGCTTGCCCGACGCTTGGCAAAGGAAGCCGGCATCGAGCTGATGCGCATCAACGGCTCCGGCCCGCACGGCCGGATCGTCGCCCGCGACGTCGAGGGGGCGAAATCCGGCAAGGGGCTGAAGGCCCCGGCGGCCGCGCCCTCAGGCGCGCCGGCGCTGGCGCCGTCGATGTCCGACCAGCAGATCCGTGCGTTGTTCGAAGACGGCAGCTACGAAGTCGTGCCGCACGACGGCATGCGCCGCACCATCGCGCAACGCCTGACGGCCTCAATACAGACCATTCCGCATTTCTATCTCACGATGGACTGCGACATCGGCAAACTGCTCGAGGCGCGCGAGGAGATCAACGCGGCGGCGCCAAAGGACAAGGAGAAGAAGCCGCTCTACAAGCTCTCGGTCAACGATTTCGTCATCAAGGCGATGGCGATCGCCTTGCAGCGGATTCCCGACTGCAACGTGAGCTGGACCGAAGGCGGCATGCTCAAGCACAAGCATTCCGACATCGGGGTGGCTGTGGCGATGCCGGGCGGCCTCATCACGCCCATCATCCGCAGGGCCGAAACCAAATCGCTGTCGACGATTTCAGGCGAGATGAAGGATTTTGCCGCTCGCGCGCGGGCGCGCAAGCTCAAGCCGGAGGAATATCAGGGCGGCACCACCGCGGTTTCCAATCTCGGCATGTACGGGATCAAGGATTTCACCGCGGTGATCAACCCGCCGCATGCGACCATCCTCGCGGTCGGCGCCAGCGAAGAGCGTCCCGTCGTGCGCAACGGCAAGATCGAGATCGCGCACATCATGAGCGTCACGCTGTCGTGCGACCATCGCGCGGTCGACGGCGCTCTCGGGGCGGAACTGATCGGAGAGTTCAAGAGACTGATCGAAAACCCTGTCATGATGATGGTGTGACGCCGGCGCCGGCGAGGTCTCGACGTTGAAGCTTCGAACGCAATGGCCCTGGATTTCAATGGCGCTCGCAGCCGTCATCGCGTTCAATCCCATCGGTATCGACGCGATCCATGCTGCATTCATTTCCAACGAAGCTCTCTCGCGA
>JBAUUA010000216.1:0-3676 GCA_049582465.1 Bradyrhizobium sp.
CTGCCGCGAAAACCTTCGCGAACCAGCTTCGGCAATAGCCCGCTGTGGTCGATATGGGCATGCGTCAGCAGCACGATATCGACGTCGGCGGCACGGAACGGGAAGGCGTGATAGTTGAGTTCCTTCAGGGTCTTTTGCCCCTGGAACAGGCCGCAATCGATCAGGAAGCGCCCCGACGGCGCTTCGACGAGGTAGCACGAACCCGTCACGGTGTGGGCGGCGCCGCAAAATCGAACCGTTACGCTCATGTTGTCGTCTCCGGAAAGGTTGCGCCGTTCATTTCACCGCGCAGGGCGGCGGCGAAGACATCGTCGAGCGGGATCGCATTGGTGGGATGCGGAACGCTGGACGTCGAGCGGATGGAACGAATGCCGGCCCTTGAAAAATCGACCGCCAAGTCAGGTGGAAACAGCGCATGCGTGATGATTGCGTCGATTGCGGTGGCGCCGGCGGCCGTGAGGGCGTTGGCGCAAGTCATCAGGGTGCCGCCGGATGAGACGATATCGTCAACCAGCAACACCGGCCGGCCCGCGACCGATGCGGCCTCGGCAAAGCTGATCTCAACCGAGCGATCACCACGACGAGTCTTCTGCGCCACCATGGGTGCCAGCCCGAGCTGGCCGGCGAGATCGCTCACCCAGGGCCGGGACTCCGCATCCGGACCGGCCACGATGGTTGCGGGGTCGATCCCGGTCAGGCGTAGCGCGTGAGCGATCGCCGGCATCGCCGACAGGTTCTCGGCCTCGATGCCCGGAAAAACCGCCCTGATGTCGGTCGTGCGGTGAAGGTGGGCGTCCACCGTGAGCACGCGATCCACAATTCCCGCGATCAGCCGGCCGACTGCTTTTTGGCTGATCGCTTCGCCTTCGTTGAAGGCTGTATCCTGCCGCATGTAGCAGAGATAGGGCGCCAGCAGCACAAGCCGCTTTGCGCCCGCCCGTCGCAGCGCTTCTGCGGCGAACAGGATGGCAACGAGCTTGTCATTCGGCTGATCAAGCGAGGCATAGATGATTGTGGTTGAGGCGGCGGGCCCGACCGTCACCCGGATTTCGCCATCTGGAAACCGGTGCACGGTGATTTCCTGCAAGGCAAGGCCGAATCGATCGGCCAGCCGCCGCGCATCGGCGACGCCGGATGGCAGGCACTGGATCGCGAGCTTGTTCACGGCGTTACCTGGCCCTGCTTTGCGATCGCGTAGCCGGTGTCGGCCTTAGCCGCGGCCGCCGCAAGATCGTATTCCGGCTGATCGAAAGTATGGATCCGGTAAAGCGGTTCGCCGCTCTCGACGCGGTCGCCGATCTTCTTGAACAGTCTTACGCCGGCTCCCTTGTCGAGCGGCGCGCCCGCGGTGCGCGCCAGCCGGTTCAACTGCAGGCAATCGATGCCGGTGACGACGCCGTCGCTTCCGGCCTTGACATCGAAGGTCATGTTTCCCAGATCGGTGCTGCAGCTCGCCGGCCCCTGCGCATCGATGATCTTCTGCATCTGCTTGAGCGCCGCGCCGCTATCGAGCAGCTCGCGGGCGCGGGCATAGCCGGTCCCGCCGCGCAGCTTCGGATCGTATTCCAGCAGATGGGCGGCGAGCCGCAGCGACTTTTCGCGCAGGTCCCTCGGCGCGGCGGGATCGTTGCCCAGAACGGCCATCACGTCGTCGGCTTCGAGAACCGGACCGATACCGTTTCCGATCGGCTGGCGGCCGTCGGTCGTGATCACCTCCACCGCCATGCCGAAACGATCGCCGACGAACTCGAACAGTTTGCGCAGCCGCATGGCTTCCGCGCCGCTGGTGAGCTTGGCGGTCGGGCCGACCGGCAGGTCGATCAGCAGACGGGTCGAGCCGGCCGCGAGTTTCTTTGACATGATCGACGCCACCATCTGCTCGCGCGTATCGAGGCTGAGCGGGCGCTCCACGGAGATCAGGATGTCGTCGGCCGGCGACAGGTTGACGTGGCCGCCCCAGATCAGGCAGCCGTTGCAGGCGGCAACGATGGCCTTCATCTCGTCGACGCCGACGTTGACGCGCGCCAGCACTTCCATCGTGTCGGCGGTGCCGGCGGGAGACGTGATGGCCCGCGAGGACGTCTTCGGGATGGTCAATCCGTGCGCCGCCACGATCGGCACCACGATCATCGACGTGCGATTTCCGGGAATGCCGCCGATGCAGTGCTTGTCGACGACGATCGGGTCGGCCCATTTCAGCTGCGTTCCCGCCTCGGCCATCGCGCGGGTGAGGGCGATCAGCTCATCGCTTGTCATGAAGCTGGCGGAGCTGATCAGGAAGGCGGCGATCTCCATGTCGGAGTAGCGATAATGCGTGAGATCGCTGACGATGGCGGTAATTTCCTGAGCGCTCAGGGTCTGGCCGCGGATCTTGGCGCGGACCGCGTCGAGGCTCTCCGGGGGCGTCGCTGGCGTCACCGTCACGAGGTTACCGGCGGCTTCGGCGAAGCGCCGGAATGCCGGTTCGGAAAGGCCGATTTCGTGGGGGCCCACCAAAGCGTCGTCATCCGTGATGAGAAGAGTGGCGAGCAAGACCTTCGAATCGCGGCGGAGTTCGACCCGGCTGAACCCCCGAAAAATCTCCGCGCGCAGCGCCCTTGACTGCCGCGAAATGACGACGACGTTCTCGCGCCCGGTATCGAGGTTGACGCTTCGAATCTGGAGTTGCGGGCGCGAGGGGTTGATGGAGTTCATTGGCCAGACCGGTCGTTTTGGGAACCTTGGAACCTCATAGGAGGTATCGCGCGGGTTCCCTTGACCCAAATCATGATTTTGGTCCGGCCCCGGCCGGTGCCGGACGAAAATCGGCGATCCGGAGCCGCCGAGGGTCCTGGGCATTTCAGGAGCGTTAAACCATGAGGGGGGACAGGCCCGGCGAGATCAGGCAACGGCCTTTGGCCGTGGCAGGTTGCGTCACAACGGCTTGCGCGCCTCGATGTCGCGGTGCAGGACGGCCGCCATCAGGCTGAGGAGATATTCCTTCGCAAGCCGGTCGGATTTTGGCAGCGAATCGACCGCGCGCTGCTCGTCGGTCTTGTCGGAGACGATGCGGATGTAATTCTTTTTCGATTCCTGCTGGTGCGCTGGCATGTTCGCTAACTCCAGGGGCCGCCGGTCGAACCACCGTGTTGTGGCAATCCCGAATCCAGGGTTAATTTTGCGTACCGTAGAAATACCGGCGCGGCGGAAGGTGAGCCTTTGCGAGGGACATGCATCCATATGGTAAAAACCGTTCTCGGCCTTAACCGATCGTTCAGCGCGTCCGTGAACACACCGGCAACCAATCCGACCTAGGTTGCGCACTTTAGCGTCGGGCCGGAGAAGCCCGTGGCAGGTGTCAAAAGGAATTTCGAATGCGACAGCTGTTTTCAAGATTTATTGCGGATCAATCCGGCGCTACCGCTATCGAGTATTGCCTGATCGCGGTCGGCCTCAGCATCGTCATCATCACCGCCGTCAATGGCATCGGCACGACCCTCAACACCAAGTTCAGTTCGGTGAATTCGTCGCTGAAATAACGGCGAGGCCGCAGTGGCGGGGGTTGAGGCCGTGGTCACCGCGCCCGGCCATCGCCGTTCAGCGCCCGCATGACCCCGATCCGCGCGAACATCAGCCAGCCGCCGCCAGTCTCCGCGGCGTTGATCAGGTTCTCGACCGCGATCTGCCAGCGTTCCTG